>JADGHD010000483.1 GCA_019689615.1 Frankia sp.
GGCCCGCGCCGGCCCGCCGCCAGCGCAGCACGCCCGCGTCGTCGACGTGGCACTCCCACGGCCCGCAGGCCGCCCCGCCGCCCGGCAGCTCGCGCACCGGCGGGTGGGGGTGCAGCAGACCGCGCAGGTCCGCGGCGAGCAGGGTGGGCCGGTGCGCCGGTGGGGCGGCCAGCAGCTCGCCCGCCGAGGTCACGCCGGTGAGCACGAGCAGGGTCGGGGTGGCGCTGCGGGTGCCGGCCTCGATGTCGGTGTCGAGCCGGTCGCCGACGATGACGGGCCGGCGGGCGCCGCTGCGGCGGACCGACTCGGCGTGCATCGCCGGCTCGGGCTTGCCGGTGACCAGCGGGCGCGCGCCGGTGGCCGCCGCGACCATCGCCACCAGCGACCCGTTGCCGGGCAGCAGGCCACGCTCGGTCGGCACGGTCAGGTCGGCGTTGCTGGCCACCCACAGCGCCCCGCGCCGCACCGCCAGCGCCGCCTCGGCGAGCCGGCGGTAGGTCAGCTCCGGGTCGAAGCCCTGGACCACGGCGGCCGGGTGCTCGTCCGCCGACTCCACCGGGGTCAGCCCCTCGGCGGCCACCGCGGCCCGCAGCCCCTCCCCGCCGGCCACGAGCACCCGCGCACCGGCCGGCAGCCGCCCGGCCAGCACGTGCGCGGCCGCCTGCGCCGAGGTGACCACCTCGTCTGGCCGCGCCGGGATGCCGAACCGGCTCAGCCGGGCCGCCACCGCCTCCGGGGTGCGCAGCGCGTTGTTCGTCACGTAGGCCCGGCGCATCCCCGCCTGCCCGGCCGCGGCGATCGCCTCGGCCGCGTGCGGCACGGCCCGCTCACCCCGGTAGACGACGCCGTCCAGGTCGAGCAGGGCGACGTCGAACAGCGCGCACGGCGGCGCGGCCGTCCCCGCCACCAGCGGGGGCGGGAGCTCCTGCCCCGCCGCCGTCGGGCCGGTGGCGCCGCCCGCCGCGGCCGTGCCCGCGCCGGAGCCGGCCAGCCTGGCCCGCCTCACGCGGACGCGCGGTTGCGCTGGGCCCGGGCCCCCCGCAGCTCCCTGCCGTAGTGCTGGATGTCCGGGCGCATCGCGACGGCCAGCGCCAGGTGCTCGATCGCCCGCGGCAGGTCGCCGGCGCGGCGGGCGGAGACGCCCAGACCGAACTGGGCGTAGTCGTCGGTCGGGTCCTGGGCGACGATCCAGGCGAACGTCTCCACGGCCGCGTCGTACTGGCCGGCGTCGAACTGCGCCCTGGCCAGCGCCTCCCGCACGCTGCGGGAACTCGGCTCCGCCGCGGCGGCGTGCCCGAGCAGCTGGGCGGCCGCGTTCGCGTCACCGTGCCCCAGCAGCTCGACGCCACGGGTGTACCAGTCGTAGACCTCTCCGGCCGGTGTTCGCGCCCCAGTAGGGCCACCGTCCCGTTCCGCGCCCGCGCCTGACCGCTCGGACATCCGCACCTCCCAAGGCATGCAACGCCATTCGGTAACCCCGTCGGCCCCGAGCCCCGCGCGCCTGGCACCGCCCGCTCTGCCGGCGCCATGTCCCGTCGTGTTGGGCCCCGTCGTGGTGGGCCCCGTCGTACCGGGCCCCGTCGTACCGGGCCCGTCGTGCTGGGTCCCGTGGTGTCGGGTCCCTCGTGCCAGTCCGCCGCCAGCGCCGCCGCACGGCCGGCACGCTGGCCCGTCGTCCAGTGTCCCCGCTGGAACGCGCCGCGTACGTCTCTTTGCCCGTTCCAGGTGGGCAGTCACGAAAGTCGGCTGTGACCAGAATCGCGCCCGTGGGCGCTGGGTGATGATCCCGTGACCGAGGG
The DNA here is from genome assembly GCA_019689615.1 of Frankia sp. Classification (GTDB taxonomy): domain Bacteria; phylum Actinomycetota; class Actinomycetes; order Frankiales; family Frankiaceae; genus Pseudofrankia. The sequence goes on from JADGHD010000483.1 coordinate 1,800, forward strand.
AGGGTATGCCCGCCCGGAGCCGGGGCGATCGCCCCATCCGAGGGGCAACATCAGGACAATCTATCACCAACGACCGCTGGGGGCAGGCGCGGCGCGGGTGCGGCGGCCGGCCCTACGATGCGCCCTATGGTTGACGCCGCCGCCACCAGCACTGTTCCCACTCCCGCCGGCCTGGTGCTGGCGCCGTTCCGGGCTGCCCGGTTCACGGCCGCCGCCGGCGCGGACACCCGGCTCGCGGCGCTGACCTCTCCCCCGTACGACGTGATCGACGAGGCCGGCGTCGCCGAGTTGGAGGCCGCCGACCCGCACAACGTGGTCCGGCTGATCCTGCCCCGCGACCGCTCGGCCGACCAGCCGGGCACCCGCTACCAGCGCGCGGCCGAGACCCTGGCGGACTGGCTGGCGTCGGGGATCCTGGCCCGCGACGAGCGCCCGGCGCTCTACGCCTACGAGGAGGAGCAGGACGGGCACCGCCAGCGCGGGCTCGTCGGCGCGGTCGCGCTGGCCGACCCGGACGCCGGGATCATCCTGCCGCACGAGAACACCATGGCCGGCCCGGTCTCCGACCGGCTCGCGCTGACCCAGGCCACCAGGGCCAACCTGGAGCCGATCTTCCTGCTCTATGACGGCGGCGGCGAGGCCAGCCGGATCGTCGCCGCGACGGTGGAGACCCCGCCGCTGCTGGCCACGCGGACCGCCGACGGGGTGTCCCACCGGATCTGGGCGATCACGGACCAGGACAGTCTGGACGCGATCGCCGCCGACCTGCTTGGCCGGCGCGCGGTCATCGCCGACGGCCACCACCGGTACGCGACCTACCGCCACTACCAGGCCGAACGGCACGCCGCCGGCGACGGCCCCGGCCCGTGGGACTACGGCCTGACCTTCCTCGTCGACGCGACCGTCTCCGGCCCCCAGGTGCACGCGATCCACCGGGCCGTGCGCGGGCTGCCGCTCGCCGAGGCGGCGCGGCGCGCCGAAAGCGCCTTCACCGTCCGCCAGCTTGCCGGCGGCCCGGTCGACGACGGGCTGCTGCTCGACGAGCTGGCCAAGGCCGGCCAGTCCGGGCACGCGTTCGTGATCAGCGACGGCACGGCCGCGTACCTGCTCACCGACCCGGACGAGAAGGTGCTGGCCGAGACGCTGCCGGCGGACCGGTCGGCGGCCTTCCGCGGCCTGGACGTGACGGTGGCGCACCTGGCGCTGATCGTCCACGTCTGGGGCCTGGAGGACAAGGTCGGCGTCGTCGACTACTTCCACGACGCCCCCGCGGCGATCGCCGCGGCCGCGGCCGGGGGCGGCACCGCGCTGCTGCTCAACCCGACCCCGGTCGCCGGCGTCACGGCGGTGGCCGCGGCCGGCGAGCGGATGCCGCGCAAGTCGACCCTGTTCACCCCGAAGCCGCGCACCGGCCTGCTGATCCGCCTCCTCGACGAGTAGGGCGGGCCGCTGCCCCGCGCGGGCGGCAGCACGCCACGGCGGCCGCCCGCGCCGAGCCACGTCGTCACGCCTCCGCGGCCGGGCCCTCCGGGACCCGCTCGCGCTGCGCCGCCGGCACCTCGCGCAGGCCCAGCCCGGCGAGCAGGTCGGCCAGGTCCGGCGGCAGCTGCTCGTCGCCGTCCTCGTCGAGGTCGGCCGGCCCGGCGTCGGCGTGGGCGTCCTCGCCCTCGGCGGGGAGCTTCTCGTGGTCGGCGTCGCCCGGCGCGGAGGCGTCCGCATCGTCCGGCGCGTCCCGGGTCATCAGCTCGTAGGCGCGCTCGTCGGCGTCGGTCTCGCCGTCCTCGTCGATGGCCGCGGCGGACTCGAACCAGCGCAGCGCCTCCTGCGGGTGGCCGGCGGCCAGCAGCGCCTCGGCGTACGCGTAGCGCAGCCGCGCGGTCCACGGCCGCGGCTCGCCGGGCCTCGTGGCCTCCTCCCGCAGCAGCACCACGGCGGCCTCCGGCTGGCCCATGTCCCGGCGGGCGCCCGAGGCGACGATGAGCAGCTCGGCCCGGCCGGCCGGGTCCAGCTCGGCGACGGCTGGGTCGTTGAGGTACTCGATGGCCCGCTCCGGCCGGCCGAGGCCGCGCTCCGAGTCGGCGATCAGCGGCAGGTGCCGCGGCGAGCCGTCCATCCGCCGGGCCGCCCGCAGCTCCACCAGCGCGACCGCGTACTCGCCAGCGCGGTAGGCGGCGATGCCGGCGGCCTCCCTGGTCGCCGGCAGCCGGGAGGCGCGGGTCGCGGCGAACCGGGCGTGCGCGAGCGCCGCCCGCGGGTCGTCGTCGAGCAGCATCGCCGCGGCCACCAGGTGGCTGGCCACCTTGGCCGCCAGGCTGTGCGGCAGGCTGCGCAGCTCCTTGCGGATCTCGCGGTCGAGCAGCTCCGGTTTGGCCCCCTCGGGCAGCTCCGGCGCCTCGGCCCGCGGCCG
>JADGHD010000484.1 GCA_019689615.1 Frankia sp.
GGCTCGCTCGCCGTCGTCTCCCCACCGCAGCGTGACCTGAGCGGCCCCGGCGGCACGCCGGGGCCGGACCACGGGCTGCCGCACCCGGTGGTCCTCGCCGCCTGCCACCTGCTCGGCGTGGACGAGGTCTACGCCGTCGGCGGCGCCCAGGCGGTGGCGATGCTCGCCCACGGCACCGAGAGCTGCCCGCCGGTCGACGTGGTCACCGGCCCGGGCAACGTGTATGTGGCCGCGGCCAAGCGGCTGCTGCGCGGGCTGGTCGGGATCGACGCCGAGGCGGGGGCGACCGAGGTCGCGATCCTCGCCGACGACACGGCCGACCCGGCCTACGTCGCCGCCGACCTGATCGCCCAGGCCGAGCACGACCCGATGGCCGCCTGCCTGCTGGTCACCCCGTCGGCCGAGCTCGCCGACGCGGTCGAGGTGGAGCTCGGCAAGCAGGTGCCGGTGACGCGGCACCGCGAGCGGGTCGAGGAGGCGCTGGCCGGCCAGGGCGCGGTCGCGGTCGTCGACGACATCGACGCCGCCCTGCGGGTGGTGAACGCCTGGGCCGCCGAGCACCTGGAGATCCACACCGCGGACGCCCACGCGGTCGCCGCCCGGGTCCGCCACGCCGGCGCGGTCTTCGTCGGGCCGTACGCGCCGGTGCCGCTCGGCGACTACCTCGCCGGCTCGAACCACGTGCTGCCCACCGGCGGCACCGCCCGGCACTCCAGTGGCCTCGCGGTCGCCGCCTTCCAGCGCCAGGTGCACGTCGTCGAGTGCACCAGGGAAGCCCTCGCCGAGATCGCGCCGCGGATCGCGGCGCTCGGCGCGGCCGAGGACCTGCTTGCCCACGTCGATGCGGTGGAGGTGCGGTCTCGATGAGGAGGCCACGCGCGCTCGCGCGCGAGCTGAGCCGGGCGGTGGCCCGATGAACCTGTTGCTGGACCCGGACGAGCCCCGCCCGGCCTGGCCAGACGAGGGCCGCGCCGCCCGTGGGCCCGGCGCCGGCGGGCCAGCCGGCGACGCGGCGGCCGGCGGCGCGGGTGCCGCCGGTGCCGGCGATGGCGAGGCGTGCGGCCAGGCCGCGGCGCCGGCCCGGCAGGTGGTGCGGGTGAGCGCGCGGCCGGTGGACCAGACCGCGGGCGGCCGGCCGTGGCGGCCGGTGAGCCTGGACGAGCTGCCGCTGCGTGACGACCTGCGCGGCCGCTCGCCCTACGGCGCGCCCCAGCTGGACGTGCCGGTGCGGCTGAACACGAACGAGAACCCGTACGGTCCGTCGCCCGAGTTGGTCGACGCGCTCGGCAAGGCGGCGACGCTGGCCGCCACCGAGGCCAACCGCTACCCGGACCGCGAGGCCGAGGCGCTGCGCGCCGACCTGGCCTACTACCTGACCCCGGACGCCGGGTTCGGCCTGCACACCAGCCAGCTCTGGGCGGCCAACGGCTCCAACGAGGTCCTCCAGCAGCTGCTGCAGGCGTTCGGCGGCCCGGGCCGGCGCGCGCTCGGCTTTGAGCCGTCGTACTCGATGCACCGGCTGATCGCGCTGGCCACGGCGACCGAGTGGGTGGCGGAGCTGCGGGCGGCCGACTACACCCTCGACCCGGTCGCCGCCGCGGACGCGGTCCGCCGGCACACCCCGTCGCTGGTCTTCCTCTGCTCGCCGAACAACCCGAGCGGCACCTCGCTGCCGCTGGAGGTGATCAAGGCGGTGTGCGTGGCCGCGGAGGAGATCGGCGGCTGCATGGTCGTCGTCGACGAGGCGTACGCCGAGTTCCGCCGCCAGGGCGTGCCCAGCGCGCTCACCCTGCTGCCCGAGCAGCCGAAGCTGGTCGTCACCCGGACCATGAGCAAGGCGTTCGCGCTGGCCGGGGCCCGGGTCGGCTACCTGGCCGCGCACCCGGCGGTGGTGGACGCGCTGCAGCTGGTCCGCCTGCCCTACCACCTGTCGTCGTTCACCCAGGCCGTCGCGCGCACCGCGCTGGCCCACGCCGACGAGCTGCTCGGTACGGTCGAGGCGGTCAAGGCGCAGCGCGACCGGATCGTGGACGAGCTGCCAACGCTTGGCGTGCGGGTCGTCCCGTCCGACGCGAACTTCGTGCTGTTCGGCGAGTTCAGCGACCAGCACGCGGTCTGGCAGGGCCTGCTCGACCGCGGGGTGCTCGTCCGCGACCTGTCGCTGCCCGGGTGGCTACGGGTCACCGCCGGCCGGCCGAACGAGACCGACGCGTTCCTGGACGCGCTGGCCGAGGTGCTCACCCAGCGGCCCGGCCTGCTCGCGGTCAGCGGCGGCGCGCCGGCCCACCACGGCGGGTAGTTCGGCGGGCACGCGCCGCGGGCCCGGCGCCCAGACCGGCAGGCAACCACCACCAGGACGGACGAGGACGGACATGGCCGCAACGGGCACGGGACGGACCGCGCGGGTCGAGCGCAAGACGCTGGAGACCGAGGTCCTCGTCGAGCTCGACCTCGACGGCAGCGGCGTCACCACGGTCGAGACCGGCGTCGGCTTCTTCGACCACATGCTGGCCCAGCTCGGCCGGCACGGCGGCTTCGACCTGACCGTGCGCACCCGCGGCGACCTGCACATCGACGCCCACCACACGGTCGAGGACACCTCGATCGCGCTGGGTGAGGCGCTGCGGCTGGCACTGGGCGACAAGGCGGGTATCCGCCGGTTCGGCGACGCGACCGTGCCGCTCGACGAGGCCCTGGTGCAGGCCGCCGTGGACCTGTCCGGCCGGCCGTACTGCGTGCACGTCGAGCCGGACGGGATGGCGCCGATGATCGGCGCCTACGACACCACGCTGACCCGGCACATCTTCGAGTCGCTGACCGCGGCGGCCAGGATCGCGCTGCATGTTCGGGTGCTGTCCGGGCGAAACGCCCACCACATCGTCGAGGCGCAGTTCAAGGCGGTCGCCCGGGCGATGCGGGACGCGGTGGCCCGCGACGTCCGGCTGACCGGCATCCCGTCGACCAAGGGAGTGCTGTGAGCCGGCCGAGGGTCGTCGTCCTCGACTACGGGTCGGGCAACCTGCGCTCGGCCCAGCGGGCGCTGGAGCGGGTCGGCGCCGAGGTGGCGGTGACCGCCGACCTCGCGGCGGTCGCCGCGGCAGACGGGCTGGTCGTGCCGGGCGTCGGCGCCTACGCCGCGTGCATGGCCGGGGTGGACGCGATCGGCGCCCGCCGGACGATCGTGGACCGGGTCGCCGCCGGCCGCCCGGTGCTCGGCATCTGCGTCGGCATGCAGATCCTCTACGAGCTCGGCGAGGAGCACGGGGTGCGCACCGAGGGCCTCGGGCTGCTGGCCGGCGAGGTGCGCCGGCTGGCCGCGCCGGTGCTGCCGCACATGGGCTGGAACACCGTTCGCCCGCCGGCCGGCTCCGCCCTGTTCGCCGGGCTGCCCGCGGACACCCGGTTCTACTTCGTGCACTCCTACGCCGCCAAGGCCGACGTCGACGCGGGGGACACGGTCGCCGAGCACGGCGAGCCGTTCGCCGCCGCGGCCGAGCGCGGTCCGCTGTCCGCCACCCAGTTCCACCCCGAGAAGTCCGGCGACGCCGGCGCGTACGTCCTGCGCAACTGGCTGGCCACGCTGGCCTGACGGCATCGGGCCGCGCCGCGGCGTCGGCCCGCGGGCGGGCGGTGCCGGACGGATCGCGGTCGTAAGCCGGCGTACCGGGACGGTTGGTTACGCAAGCGGTCGGCGCGATCGCGCCGCGCGACCATCAGGTCGGGTGCCGGCACACTGCGGCACATGGCTGGCGGATGCGGATGAGCGGCGCATGACAGCGTCGCCACGAGGAGATCTGGACCCGCCCACACTCCCCGCGCCCACCGGTGGGCCCGGGTGGAGCAACACGGCGACGGACGCCGCGCTGCGCGCTCGCCCGTACGTGCTCGCCCGGGGCCTCGCGCCCTGGCTGTCCTTCGCCCGCCGGGTGCCCGGCTGGGTGCGGCGGGTGCGGCGACCGGGCGGGCCGCCGCAGCCGGCGGGCGGCCTGCGGCTCACCCACGGCGAGGTGGCCCTGCTGCTCGCCGTGCTCACCATGCTGGCCTGTCTCGGGGTCGCGTTCGGCGCGGCCGCGCAGCGTAGCCGCGCCGGGGCGGGCCTGCCGGCCGGCGCGGACCGCCAGGGCGAGTGGAGCGGCCCGGTGGGCCCCGACGCGGCCCCGTGGTGGTTCCCGCGGCCCAGCCCCACCGGCCCGGCCC
>JADGHD010000485.1 GCA_019689615.1 Frankia sp.
GGCAGCGGCCTGGGCCGGCGCGGGGGCGGATAGCCGCCGGAGGGGTAGCCGTCCTCGTCCCGATAGCCGTCGCCGTTGCGCTGGCCGGGCGCCGAGCGCGCCGGCGGGTCGGACAGCTCCCAGAGCTGGGCGAGCGCGGTCTCGTACTGACCGGCCTGCGAGTCAGCGGCCGCCGCGCCGACGGCCGCGCCGACGGCCGCGCCGACGGCACCGCCGTGCAGCAGCCGGTAGCGGACGTCGGCGGCGCTCGGCCGGCGGGCCGGGTCCTTGTGCATCGCCGCCCGGATGATCGGCAGCAGCGATGGCGGGACCCCGGCCAGGTCCGGCTCCTGGGTGAGGATCTTCACGCCCACCGCGTGCGGGTCCTCGGCCTGGAAGGGCGGGCGGCCGGTCGCGGCGAAGGCCACGCAGGCGCCCCAGGCGAACACGTCGGCCGGCGGGCCCGCCCGCTCGCCGCGCAGCTGTTCCGGCGCCATCCAGGCGATCGTGCCGACCAGCGCGCCGGTGTCGGTGTGGCGGGTGGCGCCGACGGCGCTGGCGACCCCGAAGTCGATGACCCGCGGCCCGTCCCAGGCGAGCACGATGTTGCCGGGCTTGAGGTCGCGGTGCACCACGCCGGCCGCGTGGATCGCGACCAGCGCCTCGGCCAGCCCCACGGCGAGCCCGGTGACCAGCCGGTCGTCCAGCTGTCCGCGCTCGGCGACCGCCTCGGCCAGATTGGCGCCCTCGACGTACTCGGTCGCCATCCACGGCCGGTCGGAGTCGGTGTCGGCGTCGAGCACCGTGGCCACGGCACGGCCACGGACTCGCCGGGCGGCGTCGACCTCGCGCCGGAAGCGGGCGCGGAACTGGCCGTCCCTGGCCAGCGCCGCAGCCGGCACCTTGACCGCGACGGGCCGGTTCGTCGGCGAGAACCCGAGGTACACCGCGCCCATGCCGCCGCGGCCGAGCTGCCCCTGGATCCGGTACGGCCCGATCTGCCGCGGGTCGTTGTCGGCCAACGGGGTCAGCACGGGCGCTCCTTCTCGTGGTCCTGGCGGCTGGCTGTGGCCGGCCGGGCCCCACCACAGTGCGTACCGTCCGCCACACCCCAACGCGCCACAGGTACCGCATTCTCGCAGGCCACTGACGGCGTGCGTGGTCGGAATCCCGACGGGCTACCGCCCGCCCACGCGCATCCACCGCCCTGCGACAGGGCGATCGGCCCGGCATGCGAGGCTATGACCCGTCTGTGACATTCGGCGCACGGCAAGGGCCGCAGCGGCGCAAGGACGCGCGGCGGCCGGGGGCTGCCCAGCCAGTCGGGGAGGGAGTCATGGCGAGATCCGGCGAGAAACTGACCGGCGCCCAGCTCGGCGCCATGATCGCGCTGATGGCGGAGGCGCGGGAGGTCGCCAACCCGGAGCTCGACGAGCGCTACGGGTTCACCCTCACCGGCGACGACCGCCGCCGGCTCAACGACCTCAAGCTGGTCGAGAGCCACCGGCAGGGCCGGGCCTACGTCCACGAGCTGACCGAGGACGGCTGGGCGCGGATGCTGGCCGAGCTGACCGCGCCGGTGCCGCCCAAGAGCACGAAGATCCCGGTGGGCGCCGTCTACGCGCTGCTCAACGGGCTGCACCGCCACCTCGTGCGCGACCGGCTGAGCCTGGCCGACGTGTTCCGGCCGGACAGCGCCCTCGCCGACGCGACCGACACCGCGAGCCCCGTCGCCACCGCCGACGCCGTTGTCGCCGACGGCCCAGCCGCGACCGCCACGGACCTGGCGCCCGCCGGCACGGCCGCGGGAGCCGCCCCGGCCGGCCCAGCGGCTGGCACCGCCCCGCCCGCGGCGACGGGTACCGACAACGGGGCGGGCGACATCGAGGCGCGGATCCGGGCGGCGTACCGGAGGCTGGCCCGCCGGCCCGGGGCGGCGATCCGGCTCGCCGAGCGGCGGCCGCGGCGCGGCGACGGGCTGGACCGGGCGGCGGTCGACGAGGTGCTGCGGGCGCTCAACCGGGACCCCCGCTCGGGCGTGACGGTCGCGCCCGAGGAGGACCAGAAGGTGCTGACCAGCGCGGACCTGCGGAACGCCGTCCGGATCGGCGGTCAGGACAAGCACCTGCTGATGATCGTGAGCTGACCGGTGGGCGCGCGGGACCGGGACGCCTTCACGGCGCTCAAGCTCGACTGGGTACGCACCCCCGAGGACGTGTGGCGCTCCTCGGGCGTGCACGTCGACGGGATCCATCCGGACGCCACCCGGGCGATCGGGGACGCGATCAACGAGGTCGCCGTCGGCGGGAAGATCGGCGGCAACCCGATGGGCCTGGTCGTTCAGGGCCAGGCCGGGACGGGCAAGACGCACCTGCTCGGCTGGGTGCGCGAGCGCACGCACGCGGCCGGTGGCTACTTCTTCCTGGTCGGCCCGCTCGGAGGCGGCACGCCGTTCTGGGACGCGGTGCTCGCCTCCATCGTCGAGGGGCTGACCCGCCAGACGCCGGACGGGGACACCCAGCTGCTCGCGTTCCTGCGCCGGCTGACCGCGCTGATCCAGGCGCCGCCGGCGGTCACCGAGATGGTCACCGGGACGGCGCCGTTCGACCAGGCCCAGCTGAAGGACCTGGTCATCGCGGTCCGCGACCACGACCGCGTGATCGGCCGGGACTGCCAGGACACGCTGCGCGCGCTGGTGCTGTTCGGCTCGGACGACTACGAGGCGGAGGACGTCGGGCGGCGCTACCTGCTGTCGATGGAGGAGCAGTTCCCCCACGAACGCTCCGAGCGCGGCATGCGCAGCGCCCCCACCCCGGCCAAGCAGATCGTCCGGGAGCTGACCCGCCTGCTCGCGCTGACCGGGCCGACCGTGATCGCCGTCGACCAGATCGACACCGTGCTCGCCGAGACCCAGATCGTCACGGCGTCGGCCCCGTCGGCGGTGGGCGGCAAGCTGGCGGCCCCGGTGGACGGCGCGGCCCTGGCCGAACCGACGGGAGCGAGCGGCCCGGCCGAGACGGTGTGGCGCATCGCCAGCCCGGCCGTCAGCCAGGTCGCCGACGGGCTGCTCGGCCTGCGCGACGAGACCGCCCGCACCCTGTGCGTGCTGACCTGCCTGCCCTCCAGCTGGGAGCTGATCGACCAGCAGGCGGTCGCGTCGGTGCGCGACCGGTTCCGGCTGATCCGCCCGCTCAACGTGATCGGGACACCCGAGCTCGCCGCGCGGTTCGTCGAGCTTCGCTTCCGCGAGCGCTACGCCGCGATCACCTTCACCCCGCCATACCCGACCTGGCCGGTCCGCCCGCAGGCGCTGCGCGACGCCGCCGACTACACCCCGCGCGCCCTGCTTCAGCGGATCGACCGGCACGTCCAGGCGTGCCTCGCCTCCGGCGAGTTCGTCGAACTGGTTGACCTCGACGTCGACGAGCAGCCGAAGATCGTCGACCGGCCGCGGACCCCGGCGCTGGATCCGGAACATGCCACCGAACTTGACGCGGAGTTCCAGCGGCTGCGGGCGGACCACGGCGGGCTCGCCACGCTCAACGCGGCGAACGAGGACGCCGAGTTCCCGAGGCTGCTGTCGGCGGCGCTGCGGGCCTGGATCAGCGAGCTGGGCGAGGACGCCGGCCCGGCGTTCCAGGTCGAGCCGTTCCCGAGCGCCAAGCCCTACCTGCACGCCCGGCTGCGCCGCGTCCTCAACGAGAGCACGAGCGACGAGGTCCACTGGTCGTTCCGGGCGGTGCTCGCCCATCACCCGGCCACCGCCATCACCCGGCTGCAGGCGGCGCGCCAGGCAGCCGGGCTTGGCGCGACCGCCGACGGCTCCGGTGCCGGGCAGCGGCGCCACCTGGTCATCCTGCGCGACGACGAGTGGAGCAAGGGCTCGAAGACCCAGAACGCCGTCGACGCCTTCAGCGCGGTGGGCGGGATCACCCACTTCCTCGCCGACGACGACGTACGCACCTTCGCCGCGCTGCACGGGCTGCTGGCCAGGCAGCACCCGGCGCTCGACGCCTGGCTCGCCGTGCGCCGGCCGGCCAGCTCCAGCGCGCTGCTGAGCTCGGTCCTCGGCGAGGTCTTCGACACGCTCGCGCCACCCCGCCCGGACGGCCCGCCACCGGTCGTCGCCCCGCGGCCGACCACCCCGCGGCCAACCGCGCCGGCCACATCACCGGCCGCGCCAGACCCGCCCACCGGCACTG
>JADGHD010000014.1 GCA_019689615.1 Frankia sp.
GGGTCAGACTGGCCGCGATCAGGCGGGCCGGGGTCAGGTGGGCCGCGGGCCGGGGTCAGGCGGGATGGCGGGCACGGAAGGCGGCCGGGTCGAAGGTGCCGCCCAGCGTTGGGGCCAGCCCGGCGCGGGCGGCGGCGAGGAAGCCCCGCCGGTCCAGTAGGCCGGCACCGTCCGGGAGCACGCCGGCCAGCGGCCGGTTGGCGATCGCCTCCAGGTCGGTGATGTTCGCCCGGTCGGCCAGCCCCGGCTCGGCCGGCCAGGCGCCGATGACCACGCCGGCGAGGTCCAGGCCGCGGTGCGCCAGCGCCTCCAGGGTCAGCGCGGTGTCGCTGAGCGTGCCGAGGGCCGAGCGGGTCACCACCAGCACCGGGGCGCGCAGCATCCGGGCCAGGTCGGCGAGCGTGCCGCCGGCGTCGTCGAGCCGGACCAGCAGGCCGCCGGCGCCCTCGACGAGGACGAGCCGGTGGCTGGTGGCCAGCTTCGCGATCGTGCTCGCGGCCTCGGTCAGGTCCACCGGCGGGCGGCCGGCGCGCCTGGCGGCCGTGGCCGGTGCGAGCGGCTCCGGGTAGCGGGCGAGCTCGTGCGCCTCGGCGGCGCCGGACAGGTCGCGCACGATGTCGGCGTCACCGAGCTCGCCCGGGGCGACGCCGGTCTGGGCGATCTTGACCATCGTCACCGTGGTGCCGCGGTCCACGGCGAGCGCCGCGATCGCCGCGGTGACGATCGTCTTGCCGACCCCGGTGCCGGTGCCGGTGACGCACAGGACGCTCACGCGCGTTCCTCTGCCACCGCCCCGGCTGGGCCAGCGGCGCGCGGCTCGCCGAGGGCCGCGGCCAGCGCCCGGGCGAACAGGTCGACGTCGGCGTCGGTCAGGTCGGCCCTGGCCGACAGCCGCAGCCGGCTGGTGCCCTGGGGCACCGTGGGCGGGCGGAAGCAGCCGACGGCGACGCCGTGCGCCCGGCAGGCGGCGGCCGCCGCGACCGCCCGCTCCGGCTCGCCGACGATGACCGGCACCACCGCGGCCGCCGGCTGTGGCGCGCCCGCGATCGCGGCGAGCTGGGCCGCCCGCGTCCGGGCGCGGCTGGCCATCCCGGGGTCGGCGAGCAGCAGCCGCAGCGCCGCCTGGGCGGCACCGGCGGCGGCCGGCGCGAGCCCGGTGTCGAAGATGAACGTGCGCGCGGTGTCGATCAGGTGGTCGCGGACGGCGGCCGGGCCGAGCACGATGCCGCCCTGGCTCCCCAGCGACTTCGACAGGGTGGCGGTGGCGACGACGTCCGGCGCGCCGGCCAGGCCAACGGCGGCGAGCGCGCCCCGCCCGCCGTCGCCGACCACCCCCAGCCCGTGCGCCTCGTCGACCAGCAGCAGCGCGCCGTGCGCCCGGGCGACGGCGTGCAGCTCGGGCAGCGGGGCGAGGTCCCCGTCGGCGGAGAAGACGGAGTCGGTGGCCACGATCGCCCGCCGGTACGCGCGGCCGGCGAGCGCGGCGGCCACCGCGGCCACGTCGCGGTGCGGCACGATCGCGATCTCGGCCCGGGACAGCCGGCAGGCGTCGACGATCGACGCGTGGTTGCGCTCGTCCGAGACGACGAGGTCGCCTCGCCCGGCGAGGGAGGTGAGCGCGCCGAGGTTGGCCGCGTAGCCGGAGGCGAAGACGAGGCCGGCCTCGAAGCCCATGAACGCGGCGAGCGCGTCCTCCAGCTCGGCGTGCAGCCGGGTGGAGCCGGTGACCAGCCGGCTGCCCGTCGAACCCGCGCCCCAGACGCGGGCGGCGGCCACGGCGCCCTCGATGACCGCCGGGTGGCGGGACAGGCCCAGGTAGTCGTTGCCGGCGAGGTCCACCAGCACCTCGTCGTCCACCGGCGGCCTTGGCCGTACCGCGCGGCGCAGGCCGGCCGCCCGGCGGGCCTGCGCGTGTGCCTCCAGCCAGTCCAGCGGCCCGGTTCGCGTACTGGAGTCCTGATGCTGGTCCACCGTCACAATCGGCGAGCCTACGGGCGTGCGGGTGGTGGGCGGTCGGCGAAGTGGGGACCTACTCACATCCAGCGGCACGGCTCGCCGGGACTAGGCGCATATGCGCGACATGCGCGGGCGCGCGATTGTCCAGAAGGCGTGCTGGTCTGGCAGTCTGCGTGCCGTGGGAACCCTGGCCGACATGTTGCGGGCGAGCACCGACCTCAGCGACGACGACATCGACCACCTGCACGCTCTGGTCGCGGACTGGGCTCTGCTCGCCGACCTGTCCTTCGCGGACCTTCTTCTGCTGGTGCCGACCCGGGCCAGCACCGCGCGCGGGGCGAACGGCGGGACCGAGTTCCTCGTGGTGGCCCAGGTGCGCCCGACCACCGGCCCGACCGCGTACCACAACGACGAGGTCGGAAGTGTCGTGATCAACCGCTGGGTGGTCCGCAACGCCTGGCTGGAGCACCGGATCGCCCGGGAGGGCGAGCCGGAGTGGGACGGCGGCGTGCCCGTGCGCACCGAGGCGATCCCGGTGCGCCACGGCGAACGGGTGATCGCCGTGCTCGCCCGGGACACCAACCTCGCGGCCACCCGCACCCCGAGCGCGCTGGAGTCGGCCTACCTGCAGGCGGCGAACAACCTGGCGCTGATGATCGCCGAGGGCCTGTTCCCGTTCCGCGGCAGCTCGGCCGAGCTCCCCGAGGCGCCGCGGGTCGGCGACGGGATGATGCGCCTGGACAGCGCCGGGCGGGTGATCTTCGCCAGCCCGAACGCGCTGTCGGCGTACCGGCGGCTCGGCTACACCGGCAACGTCACCGGCGAGGACCTGCGCTCGGTGCACCGGGCGCTGAACCTGCCCGCGACCACGCCGGCGGTCTGGCACGCCATCGGCCGGCGCCGCCCGGTCGAGGTGGAGCTGTCGGTCGGCAGCACCGTGGTGCTACTGCGGGCGATCCCGCTGTTCCCCGGCCAGACCCGGGAGGTCCTGGTGCTCGTGCGGGACGTCTCCGAGCTGCGGCGGCGCGAGGCCCAGCTGCTGAGCAAGGACGCCACCATCCGGGAGATCCACCACCGGGTCAAGAACAACCTGCAGACCGTGGCCGCGCTGCTGCGCCTGCAGATGCGTCGCACCAAGGTGGAGGAGGCGAAGGAGGCGCTGGGCGAGTCGGTGCGCCGGGTGACGTCGATCGCGCTGGTGCACGAGACGTTGTCGCAGACGCTGGGCGAGTCGGTGCCGTTCGACGAGATCGCCGACCAGATCTCGTCGGTCACCGTGGACCTGGCCGCCACCGGCAGCCACCGGGCAACGACGCGGCGGATCGGCTCGTTCGGCATGCTGCCGGGCCCGCTCGCCACGCCGTTGGCACTTGTGCTTTCCGAGCTTCTGCAGAATGCTGTCGAACATGCGTTCGACAGGTCATCGGGCTCGATCGAGGTGCGGGTGCGCCGCACGGCCGACCGGCTCGACGTGGTCGTGGCCGACGACGGCGCCGGGCTGCCCGAGGACTTCCAGCTCGAGCACTCGCCGCGGCTGGGCCTGCAGATCGTCCGTCAGCTCGTGCTCGGGGAGATGCAGGGCACCATCCGGCTGCAGGCCGGGGCCGAGCGGGGGACCGAGGCGCTCCTGTCCATCCCACTTTCTTGAAATCGGAGGTTTGACCCGTCCGGGGGGTGGGTATCCCACGGGACGTGGAGGAGGCCCCCCTCTCGTCGCCCAGCCTGGGCGGCCCGCTGAGCTGTGCGTTCGCGTCGCTTCCTCACGCGGCGCGCGCGGCGTCGCGTCCTCCGTTGTTCGTTCCGGGCCCGGACATGGCATCGGCCGCTCCGTCCGGGTCACGCCGTCGAGGGGGACCGGCGGACATGCGGACAGAACGGCCGAGAGTGCCATGGTCCAGGGCGCGCCGGACTGGCGTTCGCCCTGACGCGGGCACGGATGCGCTGACCACCTGGCGATGCGGCTCGCCGGGCGGTTTTGGTGCTCGGGAAGGCGAGTCGGCTGGTCAGCCGGCTGCTCAGGCGATCCGGACGATGTCCAGACGCCGCATGCTGCGCCGCTCTTCCTCGGTCATGCCACCCCAGACGCCGGCGTCCTGGCCGGTCTCAAGAGCCCAGGTGAGGCAGTCCGTGGTCACGGCGCACCGCCGGCATACGGCCTTGGCCTCCTCGATCTGGCGGGCGGCCGGGCCGGTCGTGCCGATCGGGAAGAACAGCTCGGGGTCCTCATCGCGGCAGAGCGCTCGGTGGCGCCAGTCCATCGGTCCTACTCCCTCTGTCGTCGCGGGCCACACTGCACGGTTGACGTCTAGCCGACGCCCGGAGTTGCGTCGCGGCGGGGGTTGACTGAGCGAGAATGCGCTCAGAGCCACCGCCGCCCGGCGTCGACCGTGCAGGCGCACGTGCAGGCATGCCCGAGTATGTGCGTCCATCGACCTCGGACATTCGTCACCCTGCCACCGCAAGCGGCGGGGGCGCAAGAACCCGCGACGGCGTTCACAGCTGTTCCCATCGGCCGTTGTCCGTCAGGGACACGGTCGGACCACGGGGGCACCAGGCGTAAGGCGCAGGTAGCGGCACGCAGAAGCCGTGGTCAGCCGGGGTGGCCGGCTAATGCGGGGGTCTCGGGCGGCCAGGCCGTTCGCCTTGCCGGCTCACACGCAAGTGGCCCGGATATGCCAGACCGGCATGACTCGTCCGGCCTATCCGCGGGTAGGGGTCCACTCTGTGGACCGCCCCGGGGTGATCTGTTGTGCGCGCACCGCCGCTGGCGACCGACCGCCCACGACTGCCTGGTCACGACTACCGGTGCCGGGCCACGGCCACCCGGCTCACGACCGCCGACCCACGGGTCACGGTGTGGGCCTCACTCTAGGCCCTCGCTCCGGCGGACGTTGCGGGGGCATGCGCTGATGGTCCGGAATGACCAGGAAGCTATGGCCCGCCCCGGTCCGGACGGCTAGGCCTGGCGGGATCGCGCGAGCGCGCCGGCATGGCCGCCGCCGGTCGGTGGTTAGGTAGTCGCATGGAGGTACTCGGGCATCGCGGCAGCCGGATCCCCGGCCCGGAGAACACCGTCGCCGCCGTGGACGCGGCGTTACGGGCCGGCGCGGACGGCGTCGAGATCGACATCCGCCGCACCGCCGACGGGGACCTGGTCTGCGTGCACGACCCCCGGCTGCCCCGGATCGGCGGGCGGGCCGTCATCAGGCGCTCCACCGCCGAGCTGACCCGCCGCGGCATCCCGACCCTGCACGACGTGCTCGACGTCTGGGCCGGCCGCGGCCGGATCATCATCGAGATCAAGAACCAGCCCGGCCAGCCGGACTTCGACGCCCCGCGGGAGCGGACCGCGCACGCGCTGATCGATCTGCTGCGCGCCCGCGGCCTGGCCGGCTCGGAGCTCATCACCGTCTCGTCGTTCGACTGGTTCGCGATCGAGCGCGTGCTGGCGTCCGGGATCGGCGTGCGCACCGGGTTCCTGACCATGCCGCGGATGTCGGTCAGCGGCGGCCTGAGCTACGTGCGCAAGGCCGGCCACGCCGAGCTGCACGCGCACACCTCGGCCGTGCTCGCGGCCAAGGACGAGGCGGCGGGGCTCGCGAAGGCGGCCGGGGTCCGCCTGGTCACCTGGACGGTCACCAGCGAGCGGGCGGCGCTGCGGCTGCGCGACGCCGGCGTGCACGGCGTCATCTGCGACGCGCCGGCGGACGTGGTCCGCGTGCTACGGCCGGCGGCTGGTTCCTCGGCGGCCGGCTAGGCGGAACCGGTCCAGCCCGATTAGGGCGCGCCCCGATCCTGGTCGGTCGAGGTGACGGTCGGGCGGTCGGTCAGGGCTCGTCGCGCGGCGGGGCCGGCGGGGGCGCGGCGATGACCCGCAGCGCGTTCGGGTGGGCGGTGAGCTCCACCTCGTCGTACTCGCCGAGGTACTCGCCGTCCACCTGGAACGGCGCCGGCGCGGATGCGGTGAGGCGCAGCCGCGACAGGTCGTGCGCCAGCGTGATGTTGCGACCGTGCGGGCCGCGCTCGCCGGCCAGCATCTGCCCGGCGGTGCGCAGCATCGTGCCCAGCCGCTGCCGGCGTACGCCGAGCACGTCGAGGCCGGTCGTGAAGGACGCCTCGGGGCAGGCCCGCACCGGCCGCGTGCCCAGGTAGGTCCAGGGCAGGGTGTTGCAGACGATGGCGATCTCGACCGTCCGCCGGGCGGCGGCCTGCTCGTCTCGGGCCGTGGCGTCCTGACCGGTTTCCTGCTCGGCGGCGGCGTGCGCGGCCTCGGCCGGCTCGGGGTCCGGCTCCATGCCCAGGGTGATCTGTGGGCGGTCGTGGCCGATGCCGCGGGCGTAGCGGGCGAGCGCGCTGCGCAGGAACAGGCCGGGGGTGTTCGAGCGGCCCTTGGCGCGCTTGCGCTCGACCTGGGCGACCACCTCGGCGTCCAGCCCCATGCCGGCGCAGAAGACGAACCAGCGGGTCTGCGGGCCGTAGCGGGCGTGGCCGAGGCTGATCCGCCGGCTTCGGCCCTCCCGCAGGTGGTCGAGCAGCTCGCCGGTGGCCTCGACGGGGGAGGGCGAGAAGCCGAGCGCCCGGGCGAAGACGTTGGTGCTGCCCCCGGGGACCACCGCGAGGGCCGGAGTGGCCGGGCTCGGGCCGGCGGCCAGCAGGCCGTTGGTGACCTCGTTGACGGTGCCGTCGCCGCCGAGGCAGATGACGAGGTCGACGCCGGACTCGGCCGCCCCGCGGGCCAGCTCGGCCGCGTGCCCCCGCCCCTTGGTGAGCACGGTCTCCAGGACCAGGTCCGCGGACAGCGCCGACACGAGCACGTTGCGGACCCGTTCCGTGGTCGTCGTTGCGGCGGGATTGACGACCAGCAGCCCTCGCATGCCCACCACGTTAGTGCCGCGTTGAGGGAGCGACATGGGGAAACTCTCACATGTCCGGCGTGCGACCCCATTGCCATCCTGGCCACCCGGACCGGGCGGGCACGGCCGGTCACCAGCGCAGCGAGTCGACGTAGCCGGGCGCACAGGCACCGCCGGCGTGGTCGCCCACCGGGGCACGTACTGTTCATGGGGTGGGACGTGCCCAGAACTCGCGTCCGGGGCCGGCCGGTAACTCGCGTCCGGGGCCTGCCGGTAAGGGGCCGGCTCGTGGCGGTGCGACCGGTAGCAAGCCCGCAGGTCGCAAGCCCGCCGGTCGGGCGCCCGCCGGTCGGGCGCCGGCCGATGGCTCGCCGGCTGACGGCACCAGGCCGGCTCGCGCCCGGCGGGAGCGGCTGACGCGCGCGACGATCGCCGCTGCTCCGCGCCCGCTGGTGGCCGCGGCGGCCCTGGTCGCCGTCCAGGGGCTGGTTCTGGTCGGGCTCGGGGTGCTGCAGGCGGTCCGCGGGCTCGGGGACGACATCGACGACGTCGGGCGCGCCGAGTTCGGCGGCCTGCTCGCGGTGCTGGCCGGGGTGGTCGTGCTGGCGCTCGCGCGGGTGCTCGTGGTCGACCGGTCGGCCACGAAGTCGCCGGTGATCGTGATCCAGCTGCTCTGCCTGCCGGTGGGCGCGGCGATGATCAGTGAGGGCCTGCCGGCCTACGGGTTCCCGCTGCTGGCGGTGGCGGTCGCGATCCTGGCCCTGCTGGTGATGGCGGGGCTGCGCGGGGGCGGGGACGAGTCGTCCGGCTGAGCGGGCGCCGCTGCCCGCCCGGCCGGCGCGCCCGCCGGGCCCGCGGTGGCGTCAGCCGTCCTCGAGCAGGCCACGGCGCAGCTGCGCGAGCGTCCTGGCGAGCAGGCGGGAGACGTGCATCTGGGAGATCCCCAGCTCGGTCGCGATCTGGGACTGGGTCATGTTCCCGAAGAACCGCAGCAGCAGGATCCGCTTCTCCCGCGCGGGGAGCTTCTCCAGCAGCGGCTTGAGCGACTCCCGGTACTCCACGCCCTCGAGGGACTCGTCCTGCACGCCGAGGGTGTCGGCCACCGCCGGGGCCTCGTCGTCGCCGGAGTCCGGGGCGTCCAGGGAGACGGCCGAGTAGGCGTTCGCCGACTCCAGGCCCTCGAGGACCTCCTCCTCGGTCATCTCCAGGTGGAGGGCGATCTCGGCCACCGTCGGGGACCGGCCGAGCGACTGCGACAGCTCGGACGTGGCCTTGGTCAGCGACAGCTTCAGCTCCTGCAGCCGCCGTGGGACCCGGATCGCCCAGCCCTTGTCGCGGAAGTGGCGCTTGATCTCGCCGACGATCGTCGGCGTCGCGTAGGTGGAGAACTCGACCCCGCGGTCCGGGTCGAACCGGTCCACCGACTTGATCAGGCCGATGGTGGCCACCTGGACCAGGTCGTCGAGCGGCTCGCCCCGGTTGCGGAACCGGCGGGCGAGGTACTCGACCAGCGGCAGATGCATCCGGACGAGCTGGTCGCGGATGTCGCCGCGCTCCGGGTCGCCTTCCGGCAGCTCGACGAGCCGGGCGAACAGGGCGCGCGCCCTGGCGCGGTCCGGCGCGCCGGTCCGGTCCAGCCCCGGCTCGGTCTCCTCGTCGGCCGGCTCGTCGACGGCGCCGTCCCTGGGGGCGCGCGGCGCGCCCAGGTCGGCCTCTGCCAGGCGGCCAGCGCGGTCAGCCCGGACGACCTCGGTCATCCCGTCCACCTCGGCGGTCTCGGCATTGGTGAGTTCGGCGGCTCGCGCGGCCGGCTGGGCGCCGAGCCCGGGGGCGGAGTCGGTGCCGCCCCGGCGGGCCGGCCTGGTCCGGGCGGGACCGGGCCCCGCGGGGCGGCGGCCACCGGCCGGCTCGGCCGCGGCCTGACGGACGTCGCGGAACGCCTCGTCCGGTCCGCCGGCGCGCTGGCTGAGCGTTGGCACCCGCTCCCGCGGGGTCGTCGGCGTGCGTCCGGCCGAGCTCATGAAGTTCCCACCGTGTCGCCCAGCTGCTGCGCCGGGCTGCCCAGGGGCGTGGTGCCGCCCAGCGTCGCCGTGCCGCCGGCCTTGGGCGAGCCCGCCATCTTCGCGGAGCCGGCCATCGCCTCCGGGGTACGGCTGCTGACGTGGCCGGCCGGCGGCTCGCCGAGGTCGGCGCGCACGCCGCGCCGCTTGGTCAGCTCGATGGTCACCCGCTGGCCCGGGCCGGTGGAGCTGGAGACCTCGCCGGCCAGCGCGTCCAGCACGGTCCAGGCGAACGTGTCCTTCGACGGCGGCTCGCCGTCGAGGCTCTCGACGGAGACCGTCACCCGCATCAGTCCTGGCGAGAGCGTGAACGTGCACTCCAGCGACGAGCCAGGGACAGCGGAGACCAGCAGCAGCGCGGACGCCTCGTCCACGGCGATCCGCAGGTCCTCGATGTCGTCAAGAGTGAAGTCCAGCCGCGCGGCCAGCGACGCCGTGGCGGTCCGCAGGACGGTCAGATACGCGCTCGCCGCGGGGAGGGTCAGCTGCACCACGTCGCGCAGCCCGCCACCGGGAACGCCAGTGCTGTCCGTACCGCCGGCCGAAGGCGTCGGATCCACGATTAACCCCCTACAGACTTCGTCGCCGCGGCGACGATCCTCGCCGCCGGCACCTGTTGTCCTTTCCGGCCGCCCCCGAGACCGTTCTGAAAAGCCGCGACCGTGAGGTACATCATCCGTGCCCGGCCGGGGCCATTCCCGACCGGTACCCGTCGCCGTGGTTCCGCGTACCCCCCAGCGGTGGCTGGCGATGACACTCCTGGGCGCCTCGCCTGGCGCCGACGTGGCCTTGCTCTCCCCACGTTACCTACCGGTGGCGGTGCGCGCCGCGCGCCAGCCAAGTTGACCACTTCGGCTACCGAGCCGCCACCTTCCCCTACCCGGATGTTCTGTCGCGCACCGCGCGTGCTTGGTTATGCGCGGAAATGGCGCACAAACGCCGCGTCCCCGGGCGCCGTAGCAGAACGGCACCCGGGGACGCGAAGGAACTGCAGCCGGGGAGGTCAGGCAGCCGCCTTGGTCTCCCAGAAGATCTTGGCGATCTCGTCGATCAGGTCCAGCAGCTTCTGGCCGTCGACCGGGTCGACGGACGACTTCGCGCCGGCCGCACCGGCCGCCTTGGTGGCCTGCCAGAACAGGTCGTGCAGCTGCGGGTACTTCTCCAGGTGGTTCGGCTTGAAGTAGTCGGTCCACAGCACCCACAGGTGGTGCTTGACCAGGTCGGCCCGCTCCTCCTTGATGGCCAGCGCGCGGGCACGGAAGACCGGGTCCTCGTTGGCCTGGAACTTCTCCTGGATCGCCTTGACCGACTGCGCCTCGATCCGGGCCTGCGCCGGGTCGTAGACGCCGCAGGGCAGGTCGCAGTGCGCGCTGACCCTGGTCGCGGGATGCAGCAGGCTCATGCCGCCGTCCTCTCTCACACGATCGTCCTGTCTGGGGACCCCGCCTGGCGGAGCGGCGGGCCGCAGGGGAGCGGATGGCCCGCGAGGCGGCCCATGTCCCCACCTTCTGGCAACCTACCCCCGTGGGGAGATCGCTTCCTGTGCGGGCAGTCTCTGTGAGCGGGGCGTCTATGGAACCGACGCTGCGCGACGGGGATGCCTGTCTTGTCTGGTGGGGCCGGCGGCCCCGGCCGGGGGACGTGGTCGTCGCCCGCCTGCCCGGCCGCGGGCTCGGCGTCAAGCGGGCGGCGTTCGCCGACGCCGACGGCAGCTGGTGGCTGCGCTCGGACAACGTGGCCGCCGGCACCGACAGCGCCACGTTCGGCATGGTCGGCCCCGAGGACATCCTTGGCCGGGTGGTGCTGCGCTACTGGCCCCGGCCGAGGTGGCTGCGCCGGGTCGACATCGGGCAGGCGTAGGACATCGGCCACACCCGGCAGCCGGTGTCAGGCCGCCGGGTCCGGCTGCTGCGCCGCCTGGGCGCGGTGCTCGGCCCGCAGCCTGGCGTACAGCGCGATGCAGTCGGCGTAGCTGGGCAGCAGGCCGTCGGCCTCGGCCTCCTTCAGTGTCGGCGCGGCGGCGTCCTTCTCCGACAGCAGCGGCGTGATGTCCGTCGGCCAGGGCAGGGCCAGGTCGGGGTCGAGCGGGTGCACCCCGTGCTCCCGGCCGGGGCTGTACGGCGTCGAGCACAGGTAGGAGACCGCCGCCCCGTCGGTCAGCGCGAAGAACGCGTGCCCGAGGCCCTCGGACACGTACAGCCCGCGCCGGTCGACGTCGTCGAGCACGACCGTCGCCCACTGGCCGAAGGCCGGCGAGCCGATCCGGATGTCGACGACGCAGTCGAGCACCCGCCCGGACACGCAGGTGACGAACTTGGCCTGGCTGGGCGGGACGTCGGCGTAGTGCACGCCACGCAGCGTCCCGCGCCGGCTGACACTGTGGTTGCCCTGGGCGAGGCGCAGCGGGTGCCCCACCACCCTCGTCACCTCGTCGGCACGGAACCACTCCAGGAACGTGCCCCGGTTGTCGGTGTGCTGGCGGGGGGTGAACACCCAGGCGTCGGGGACGGATAGCTCGCTGACCTCCACGCCTGCCGACCGTACCGGTTCGGCGGTCCCCGCCCGCGGCCAGGGGTGCTGGGTGCCCACCACCAGATCACAGCACCTTCGACAGGAACGCCTGGGTGCGCTCGTGCCGTGGGTTGCCGAGCACCTCGGCCGGCGACCCGGCCTCCACGACGACGCCGCCGTCCATGAACACGACCGTGTCGGCCACCTCCCGGGCGAAGCCCATCTCGTGCGTGACCACGATCATGGTCATCCCCTCGGCCGCCAGGCCGCGCATGATGTCGAGCACCTCGCCGACCAGCTCCGGGTCGAGCGCGGAGGTCGGCTCGTCGAAGAGCATCAGCTTGGGCCGCATCGCCAGGGCCCGGGCGATCGCCACCCGCTGCTGCTGGCCGCCGGACAACCGGGCCGGGTAGGAGTCCGCCCGGTCGCCGAGCCCGACCCGCTCGAGCAGGGCGCGGGCCCGCTCGATCGCGTCTGCCCGCCGTTCCCGGCGCACCCGGACGGGCGCCTCGATGATGTTCTCCAGCGCGGTCATGTGGGCGAACAGGTTGAACCGCTGGAACACCATGCCGATGTCCGCCCGGCGGCGGGCGACGTCGCGTTCGTGCAGCTCGTACAGCTTGCCCTTGTGCTCCCGGTAGCCGACGAGCTCGCCGTCCACCCACAGCCGGCCGGCGTCGATCTTCTCCAGGTGGTTGACGCAGCGCAGCAGCGTGGTCTTGCCGGAGCCGGACGGGCCGATCAGGCAGCACACCTGTCCCGGCTCGACCCGCAGGCTGACCCCGCGCAGCGCCTGGTGCCGGCCGAACGTCCGGTGGACGCTCTCGGCCAGCACCATCGGCACCGGCCTGGTGCCGTTGTCCGTCGGTTCGGTCACCGGGCCGCCCCCTTCAGCCGGAAGCCGGACGGGCCGCCGGACGGCCGGCCCCCGGGGTCGTAGTGGCGCTCCAGGTAGTACTGGCCGACGCTGAGCACCGAGGTGAGCGCGAGGTACCAGATGCCGGCGACGATCAGCAGCGGGATGGTCCGGAAGTTGCGGGCGTAGATCAGCTGGACCGCGTACAGCAGCTCGGTGAAGGCGATGACGCTGGCCAGCGAGGTGGTCTTGAGCATCGAGATGGTCTCGTTGCCGGTCGGCGGGATGATCACCCGCATGGCCTGCGGCAGCACGATCCGGCGCAGGGTGAGCAGCCGGCCCATGCCCAGCGCGTGCGCCGCCTCCACCTGGCCGGGGTCGACCGAGTTGATCCCGGCCCGGACGATCTCGGCCATGTACGCCGCCTCGTTGAGCCCCAGGCCGAGGACGACGGCGGCGAGGACCGGGATCAGGTCGTTGGCCCTGCCGGAGACGAACTCCGGGCCGAACGGGATGCCGATCGACAGCCGCGGGTACAGCGAGCCGATCGCGCCCCAGAAGAGGATCTGGATCATTACCGGGGTACCGCGGAAGAACCACGTGTACACCCAGGACGCCCCGCGCAGCAGCGGGTTCGGCGACAGCCGCAGCACCGCGAGCAGCACCCCGCCGACGATGCCGACGGCCATCGCGTAGACGGTCAGGTAGACGGTCGCCCAGACGCCGCGCAGCACCTGCTCGGAGAACAGGTAGTCCCAGACCACGTCCCACTCGAACCGGGGGTTGGTGACCAGGGAGTTCGCCGCCATCGCCAGCAGCAGGCCGATGACGGCGACCCCGACCCAGCGCCAGGGGTGCCGGACCGGCACCGCCGTGATCGGCTCGACGGGCGCCGCGCCGGCCGGGTCGTCGTCGCTCGCGGCGTCAGCGGTGGCCGACGGGCCAGGGGGCGCGGCGTCCAGCGGGCCGGAGGCCGCCGTGCCCAGCGGGCCGGCCGCGGCGTCCAGCGGGCCGGCGCCCGGCGGGCCGGAGGCCACGGGGTTCGTGGCCTCCGGCTGCTCCTCGAGCGGGTGGTCAGTCGATCGCGCCATTGATCACGGGACTGTCGATGGCGCCCGCGCTGACGCCCCACTTCTCCAGGATCTCGGCGTAGGTGCCGTTCTCCATGATGGTCTCGAGCGCGCCGAGCATCGGGTCGGCGAGCCCGGAGTCCTTCGGCACGGCGATCCCGTACGGGGCGGTGCCGTAGGGCTCACCGACCGACACCAGCTCGCCGTTGGAGAGCTCGACCTGGTAGTCGGCGACCGGGGAGTCGGCCATCGAGAGCTGGGCCCGGCCGCTGGTGACGGCGAGGTTGGCGGCGTTCTGGTCCGGGTAGTCCTGGACGGTCACGCCCGGCTTGCCCTCCTCGCGGCACTTGGCGTCCTGGGCGCGGGCGTCGTCGGACTGGGTGGTACCGATCTCGACGGCCACCGACAGGCCGCACAGGTCGTCCAGGCCGGTAATGTCCACCGGGTCGGCGGCACTGGTGAAGAACGAGGTGCCGGCCTCGAAGTAGGTGACGAAGTCGACGACCTCCTCGCGCTCCTTGGTGTCGGTGAACGAGGACATGCCGACGTCGTACTTGCCGGAGGCCAGGCCCGGGAGGATCTCGTCGAAGCCGGCGTTCTCGACCGTGACCTCGACCCCGAGCACCTCGCCCAGGGCGTTGATCAGGTCGATGTCCATTCCGATGATCGTCTCGCCGTCCTCGTCGAAGAACTCGTTCGGCGCGTAGGAGGCGTCGGTGGCCACGGTCAGCCCGTCCTGGAAGTCCTCCGGCACCTCGAGCCCGGGCGCCGCGCTCGTCGGCGCCGCGGGCGGTGTGGAGCCCGACGAGTCGGAGTCGTCGTCGCCGCACGCGGCGAGCACGGCCAGCATGCCGACGGCCGTCGCCGTGGCCAGCGTCCGGCGGACGATGCCGCGGCCGGGCCCGCGGCCAGCGCGAGTCGCGGGTGGGTGCCCGCCGCCTTCGGTCCGGTGAGTTCGACTGCGCATCCGATCCCTCTCCAACCCCTCGTCACTCGCGGCGTTAATGCAGGTCACGCGGCCCCCGTGTGTCCGCGAACGGGTGGACACGCGCAGGACACGCGTTGTTGCCCAACCCAAGCCCGGTTTCGTGTCAGTGGTGCCGCAAGATTGTTTCGTTCAGGTTGCTACAGATGTCACAGACGTGTCCCCATCCTTGCTGGAATGTGGCTGCGCGCTTGGGCTGAAACGGTCCCGGTGGGGCTGCCGGCGGGCGACGGCGGGCGCGTGGTCGAGATCCAGCTGCCACGCACCCGCTTCGACGTGCAATATTGGTGAGGAGCCCCCGGGCGACCCCCGGTCCGTACGCCCTGCCTCCCACAGCCCGAGGCCGTTCCGCCCCAGTGCCCGCCGCCCGCTTCCGGAGCGCACCAAGACCGGGCCAACTGGGCAACCGCAGCAGCCCGAACGCCTCGACGCACCCGACGCTGGACGAATCGCCGGCTCCCGTGAACGGCGAGGCGCTTGGACGCGCTCGTCCCCAGGAGCACCTTCCGTGACAGCGACAGCAGACCATCCGACCACCGTTCAGCCCGCCTCGCCCGCCCTCGCCTTCGCCCCGCGCGTGCCCGAGGACGACCCGGTCTTCGCCCTGCACCGGGGCGGCAAGATCGCGACCGCGGTCACCTCGCCGCTGGAGACCCGCGACGACCTCTCGCTCGCCTACACCCCGGGCGTCGCCCGGGTGTGCACGGCGATCGCCGAGGCCCCGGTGCTCGCCGAGGACTACACCTGGCGCGGGAACCTCGTCGCCGTCGTCACCGACGGCACGGCGGTGCTCGGGCTCGGTGACATCGGCCCGGCGGCGGCGCTGCCGGTGATGGAGGGCAAGGCGGCGCTGTTCAAGCGGTTCGCCGGGGTCGACGCGGTGCCGATCTGCCTCGACTGCACCGGCGTGGACGAGATCGTCGAGACCGTGGCCCGGCTCGCGCCCAGCTTCGGCGGGATCAACCTCGAGGACATCAGCGCCCCGCGGTGCTTCGAGATCGAGACGCGGCTGCAGGAGCTGCTGGACATCCCGGTCTTCCACGACGACCAGCACGGCACCGCGATCGTCGCGCTCGCCGCGCTGGAGAACGCCGCCCGGCTGACCGGTCGCCAGCTCGGCGACCTGCGGGCGGTGGTCTCCGGCGCCGGGGCGTCCGGGATCGCGGTCACCCGCATCCTGCTGTCGGCCGGCATCGGCGACATCGCCGTGGGCGACACCAAGGGCATCATCCACGCCGGGCGGGACAACCTCACCCCGGTGAAGGCGGCCATCGCGGCCGAGACCAACCGCGCCGGGCTGACCGGCTCGATCACCGAGGCGCTGGCCGGGGCGGACGTGTTCATCGGGCTGTCCTCCGGCTCCGTCCCGGAGGAGGCCGTCGCCACCATGGCGCCGGACTCGATCATCTTCGCGATGGCGAACCCCGACCCGGAGATCCACCCCGACGTCGCCCACAAGTACGCGAAGATCGTGGCCACCGGCCGCAGCGACTTCCCGAACCAGATCAACAACGTGCTGGCGTTCCCGGCGGTGTTCCGCGGCGCGCTGGACGTGCGGGCCACCCGGGTCACCCCGGGCATGAAGCTGGCCGCGGCCCGAGCGCTGGCGGACGTGATCGCCGACGAGCTCGCGCCGGACCACATCATCCCGAGCCCGTTCGACCCGCGGGTCGCGCCGGCCGTGGCCGCCGCGGTGGCCGCCGCCGCCCGCGCGGACGGGGTCGCCCGCCGCTGACGGGGTCACCCCGCCCTTGACGGGGTCACCCGCCCTTGACGGGGTCGCCCGCCGTTGACGGCCGGGAGGCACGTCCGGGAGAACGTGAGGGGCCCGGTGGGACAGGCGTCCCGCCGGGCCCCGGCCCGTTCGGCCCTCGCCCCGCTCAGGGGGTGAGGACGAGCTTGCCGAACAGCTCGCCGTGCACCATCCGCTCGAACGACGCGCGGCCGTCGCCGAGCGGGCGGACGTCGTCGATCAGCGGGCGGACGCCGGTGCGGTCGAGGAAGGAGACCAGGCTGGCGAGCTCGTCGCGGGTGCCCATGGTCGAGCCGCGGACGTTGAGCTGCAGGAAGAAGATCCTGGTCAGCTCGGCCGGCGGGTTCGGGCCGCTGGTGGCGCCGGAGCAGACGATCGTGCCGCCGGGGCGCAGCGACTTCACGGAGTGGCTCCAGGTGGCCGCCCCGACGGTCTCGATCACCGCGTCGACCCGGGACGGCAGCCGGCCGCCCGACTCGACGACGGCGTCCGCGCCCAGGCTCTCGGCCCGCTTGCGCTTGGCCTCGTCCCGCGAGGTGACGTAGACGGTGTGGCCGGCGGCCTTCGCCAGCAGCAGGGCGGCCGTGGCGACCCCGCCGCCGGCGCCCTGGATGAGCACCTTGCCGCCGCCGTCGGCCGGCAGGCCCGACTTGGTGAACAGCATCCGGTAGGCGGTCAGCCACGCGGTCGGCAGGCAGGCCGCCTCCTCCCAGGACAGCGAGGCCGGCTTGGGCACCAGGTTGCGGGCGGGGACCGCGACCCGCTCGGCGAGCGTGCCCGGGTACAGCTCGGACAGCAGCGTGCGCCTGGGGTCAAGGGTCTCGTCGCCGCCGCCGGCCACCGGGTCGCCGATCACGGCGTGCGCGATGACCTCCCGGCCGTCGTCGGTCACGCCGGCGGCGTCGCAGCCGAGGATCATCGGCAGCCGATCGGCCGGCAGGCCGACGCCGCGCAGGCTGAACAGGTCATGGTGGTTGAGCGAGGCCGCCCGGACCGTGATGGTCGTCCAGCCCTCCGGCGGGGAGGGGTCGGGCTGCTCCCCGATGACCAGGCCGGCCAGCGGGTCTGACGGGTTGATCGAGACAGCTGCGGCAGCGAGCACGGTGAAACCCTAGGACCGGCCGCTGCTCCCGCGCCACCGCCTGTGTCGGCACGGGGGAGTGCCTCCGGCCACACGGGGGTGGCATCGCGCGCCGACGGCAGGTGTGCTGAACTGACCCCCGTGGCCGCTCTGAACCGCCGCCAGCCAGCATGTTGAGCCTCTACCGGCCCATCGCGCGCTGGCGTCGACGCTGGCGGGCCGTCGAGCCGCCAGAGCCCTCCGACCTGCAGCGCAACGCGAACGGTCTGCCCGTCATCGAGGTGGGCCGCGCCGACTTCGTCGCCTGCCGCTACGGCGGCTGCGGGGCGCTGCGCCCGCTGGAGGACGTCGCGGCCGGCGCCCCGTGCCCCGGCTGCGGCCGCGTGTAGCCGCGACCGCGACCGGGGCACGGGCCGGAGCACTGCCTACAGGTCGGGGTCGTCCTCCGGGCGCGCCAGCCAGGTGGCCAGCGCGTCGATCGCGTCCTCGAACTGCGGGTGCAGGTCGACGAACGTGCGCAGCTCCTCGGCCAGCCAGGCCAGCGTGACCGTCTCCTCGCCGCGCCGTTCCTCGAGTTCCTCGATGCCCCGGTCGGTGAAGTACATCGTCCTCGTCTACGCGCTGAACGCCGCCTCGATCAGGGCCTTCTGCTCGGCCTCGTGGACCTTGGACGACCCGGACGCCGGCGCCGCGGCCGCCTTGCGGGAGACCCGGCGCAGCCGGCGGCCGGCCGGCAGGAACTCGGGCAGGTGCAGGCCCATGTGCGGGTACGCCCCCTGGTTCGCCGGCTCCTCCTGGACCCAGACGATGTCGTCCGCGTTCGGGTAGCGGGCGAGCACCGCGGCCAGCTCCTCGCCGGGCGTCGGGTAGAGCTGCTCGACCCGGACCAGGGCGTAGGTGTCCCTGTCCGGCCGCCGCGACCGGGCCTCGGCCAGGTCGTAGTGGACCTTGCCGGCGGTGAGCAGCACCCGGCGCACCGCGTTCGGGTCGGTGACCGTCGCGTCGTCGATGACCGGCCGCCAGCCGCCGCTGGTGAACTCCTTTACCGCCGAGGCGGCCGCCCGCAGCCGCAGCATCGACTTCGGCGTGAACACCACCAGCGGGCGGCGCACCGGCGAGAGCGTCTGCCGGCGCAGCAGGTGGAAGTAGTTCGCCGGGGTCGACGGGTACGCGACCGTGATGTTGCCGTCGGCGCACAGGGCCAGGAACCGCTCGATCCTTGCGGAGGAGTGGTCCGGGCCCTGGCCCTCGTAGCCGTGCGGCAGCAGCAGGGTCAGCGCGCTCTTCTGGCCCCACTTGGCCTCGCCGGCCGAGACGAACTCGTCGATGATCGACTGGGCGCCGTTGGCGAAGTCGCCGAACTGCGCCTCCCACATGACGAGCATGTCCGTCCGGACGACCGAGTAGCCGTACTCGAAGCCCATCGCCGCGAACTCGGACAGCAGGGAGTCGTGCACGTAGAACGTGCCGACCGGGCCGCCGTCGCCGCGCCGGAGCTGCCACAGCGGGGTGTGGTCCTCGCCGGTGTAGCGGTCGACGAGGACGGCGTGCCGCTGGCCGAACGTGCCGCGGCGGCTGTCCTGGCCGGTGAGCCGGACCGAGCGGCCCTCCAGCAGCAGGCTGCCGAACGCCAGCAGCTCGGCGCACGCCCAGTCGATCGTGCCGGTCTCGACCATCTGGACCCGGCGCTCCAGCTGCGGCCGCAGCCGGGGGTGCACGGTGAAGTTCGGCGGCAGGTTCACCTGGGTCTCGATGACCTGCTTGATGACGTCGATCGGGACCGCGGTGTTCACGGCGGCCGCGGCGGCGGCCTCGGCCGCGGTGGTGACCAGCCGCGGCTGCGGGGTCGGCCGGTCGCCGCTGGTGTCGCGGGTCTCGGCGAAGGCCTTCTCCAGCTCGGCGCGGTAGCTCTTCATCGCCTCCTCGGCCTGTTCGCGGGTGATGTCCCCGCGGCCGATCAGCGCCTCGGTGTAGAGCTTGCGCACGGACCGCTTCGCCGCGATCTCGTCGTACATCAGCGGCTGCGTGAACGACGGCTCGTCCATCTCGTTGTGGCCGCGCCGCCGGTAGCAGACCATGTCGATGACGACGTCCTTGTGGAACTCCTGCCGGTAGGCGAACGCCAGCGCCGCCACCCGGACGCAGGCCTCCGGGTCGTCACCGTTCACGTGGAAGATCGGGGCCTGGACCATCCGGGCGACGTCGGTGGCGTACACCGACGACCGGCCGGATGACGGCGACGTGGTGAAGCCGACCTGGTTGTTGATGACCAGGTGGACCGTGCCACCGGTGCGGTAGCCGCGCAGCTGGGAGAGGTTCAGCGTCTCGGCGACGACGCCCTGGCCGGCGAACGCGGCGTCGCCGTGCACCAGCACGGGCAGGACCGTGAAGCCCTCCGGGCCCTTGTTGAGGATGTCCTGCTTGGCCCGCACGACGCCCTCGAGGACCGGGTCGACCGCCTCCAGGTGCGATGGGTTGGCGGCCACCGACACCGGCACGGTCCGCCCGTCGCGGGCCTTGTAGACGCCCTCGGCGCCGAGGTGGTACTTGACGTCGCCGGAGCCGTGCGCGGTCTGCGGGTCGAGGTGGCCCTCGAACTCGGCGAAGATCTGCCGGTACGACTTGCCGACGATGTTGGCGAGCACGTTGAGCCGGCCGCGGTGCGCCATGCCGATGACGACCTCGTCCATGTCGGCCTCGGCCGCCCGCTCCAGCACCTCGGCGAGCAGCGGGATCGCGGACTCGGCGCCCTCGAGCGAGAACCGGCGCTGGCCGACGTACTTGGTCTGCAGGAACGACTCGAACGCCTCGGCGGCGCCGAGCCGCTCCAGCACGGCCAGCTGCATGGCCGGGTCCGGCCGCTCGGCGGCCTTCTCCACCCGGGCCTGGATCCAGCGCCGCTCCGCCGGCTCCTGGATGTGCATGTACTCGATGCCGACCCGGCGGCAGTACGAGTCCCGCAGCACCCCGAGGACCTCGCGCAGCGTCATCGTGCGCTGGCCGGCGAACCCGGCGACCGGGAACTCGCGGTCGAGGTCCCACAGGGTCAGCCCGTGGCTGCGGATGTCCAGGTCCGGGTGGCTGCGGATGGTGAACTCGAGCGGGTTCGTGTCGGCCATCAGATGGCCGCGGACCCGGTAGGCGTGGATCAGCTCCTGCACCCGGGCGCTGTGGTCGAGGTCGCCCTCGTGGATCGCCGGGATGTCGGTCACCCAGCGGACGGGCTCGTACGGGATCCGCAGCGACCGGAAGATGTCGTCGTAGAAGTCGTCGGCGCCGAGCAGCAGCTCGTGGATCCGGCGCAGGAACTCGCCCGACTGCGCGCCCTGGATGATCCGGTGGTCGTAGGTGCTGGTCAGCGTGATGATCTTGGAGATCGCCAGCTGGGCGAGGGTCTCCGGAGCCGCGCCGGCGAACTCCGCCGGGTACTCCATCGCGCCGACGCCGATGATCGTGCCCTGGCCCTCCATCAGCCGGGGGACCGAGTGCACGGTGCCGATGCCGCCCGGGTTGGTCAGGCTGATCGTGACGCCGCTGAAGTCCTCGGCGGTCAGCTTGCCGGCGCGGGCACGGCGGACGATGTCCTCGTAGGCCGCCCAGAACTGGGCGAAGTCCATCGTCTCGGCTGCCTTGACCGCGGCCACCACGAGCTGGCGGCCCTTCGGGGTGCTCAGGTCGATCGCCAGACCCAGGTTGACGTGCTCCGGCGTGACGACCGCCGGCTTGCCGTCGACCACGGCGTAGGAGTTGTTCATCTCCGGGTGGTCGGCGAGCGCCCGGACCACCGCGTACCCGATGAGGTGGGTGAACGAGATCTTGCCGCCGCGGGACCGCGCCAGGTGGCGGTTGATCACGATGCGGTTGTCGGCCATCAGCTTCGCCGGGACCGCCCGCACCGAGGTGGCGGTCGGCACCTGCAGCGACGACTCCATGTTGGTGACCACCCGGGCCGGGGCGCCACGCAGCGTGGTGGTCCGCGCCCCGGACGGGGCGGGCGGCGCGGGCCTGGCCGCCGGGGCCGCGGGCGCGGCAGGGGCGGCGGGCGC
>JADGHD010000486.1 GCA_019689615.1 Frankia sp.
GCACCGGACCGCCCGCGATCCGTCGCGCTGTCAGCGCTGACCCGCCCGCCCCTGCGGGATCCCGCACCAGCGCCAGCCCCGCCCGCCGGGTCCGCTCCCGGCATGGCCTCGACGGCCCCACCGGCCAGCAGCCGCTCAAGCTGGGTGACGCCCTTGGAGGTCTGACTCTTCACCGTGCCCACCGAGATCCCCAGCGTCTCGGCCGTTTCCGCCTCGGAGAGCCCGTAGGCGTACCGCAGCACCACGCAGGCCCGTTTGCCCATGGGCAGCCGCAGCAGGGCCGAGCGGAGGTCCAGCACGGCGGCGACGTCGGTCGGGTCCTGCGCCTGCCGGGTCGGGTGCAACCGGCTGAGCAGCGAGAACCGAGCGCGGTCCCGGACAGCCGTCCGCATCCGGCTCTTGGCGAGGTTCGCCACGGCCCGTCGCACATAGGCCAGCCGGTCCTCGGCGGCCCGGACGCGGTCCCAGTTCTTCCACGCCGAGGTGAGCGCCTCAGCGGTGATGTCATCGGCCGCGTCGTGATCGCCGATCAGGAAGTAGGCGAACCGCGCCAGCTCCCGGTGAAAGGTCTCAAAGAATTCCTCAAATTCCGCCCGTGCCGCCGAGCCTCCCGGCCAAACGGTAGCCACCGTCGCGTCATCGGCCGCGGGCTCGCCGCTGACGGCGTCCCAGGCGACCACGCTGTCGGCGCCGTCACCGGCATCCGCGCCGGCTCCCTGGCTGCCAGCCGGCTCAGCCGGCCAGCCATCCTTCCCCGACGCCATTCCTGCCGGCGCGGACGAGGGCCAGGCATCGCCAGGGAACCCCACACCGTCCGGGCCGGCCAGGTCGTCGAGGTTCACATCGGCTCCCCACGGCTTGTCGGCTGGCCGAACGGTACCCCGTCGGCGTTTCAGCAGACACGCCTTAGCCGCCCATCCTGGCAGACAGACCCAGGCGTTCATCAACAGTCGATGAAGTGCTGTGCCTCCGATGAGGAAACGCCGCCCGCAGCCCGTCTCCCCGACCCCGCCGCCACCGGTACCGGGCGTCGCGACATCCAACGCTTGCCGCCAGTCCGCTGACCTGCATCTTCGAGCAGCCGACAACGACACCAGTACACCCGTCACCTACCCCGCGCGGCACGGCAGCCCACGAGCAGCGATGCCCAGCGACCTGGCGACCACAACGGGGCCACACCCTGGCGAAGCCAACTGAGCGAACGCGACTTCCGAGCCGCACCGTGCCGCGATCGGTGACGCGCGAACGCAGCCCATCGCGACGCCCGCAAGCACACGCCTCGACGAGCGCCTGGCGGCAGGTTGTCGTGGCACATGCGCGGGTGGCCGATGACAAGAGCGACCAGGATCCCCTCCGCCTCCCCGGCCCGAGCCAATGCTCTCAGTGCCCCAGGGACTGATCTACGCAGCTGTCGACAGCGAACTGGACGAAGGAGCGAAGAAGGGCCATGACCCGGACGGCACCCTTCTAGTGAAGTTACGCCTCCGGCTCGTTCTGGGGCGTGAAGCTGCGAACTGGCTTCATCGTCAGGGTCGGGCCCAGATGAAGATCGCCGCGCGCCACGACAATTTCCTCACGCTGATAGGCGCCAATCGCCTTCGCGGCATCATCGTCGTCCAGGACCAGCCGAACTCGGCGGTTGCGAGCCTCACGATCACGACCCACGGACGCCTCGACGGTCACCGTATGAACACCGGCCGAGACGTCACGTCTGATGGCCACGACCCGGCCGACAAGCCGCACATCCCTTTCGGTCCCGCTTCCGCGCAGGGCAGCGGCAGCCCGCGAGAACACCGGAAAGGATCGTGACGGGAACTCAATGGTCTGCGGCCTGTCGGTCGGCGGCCTGCGAGAATAGGCCCAGCGGACGCTCAGGGCCACGCCCGTTCTTCCCTCTTCGCCGTCGTCTCCACCGCCGATCCGGGCCAGTGCCTCGAGAAAGTTCGCGGAGATCCCGACCGGGACGAAATCGTAGAAGTCCGTCAGATCGGCTTCCTGCCGAAGCACCTGCTCCGCGAGTCGTACCGAGTAACTCGCGGCGCCCACCGTTCTCTCGGTGACCACGCGGGAGAAGGGGACAGCCTGCTCCGTCGGGATCCCTCCAGTCGTGACCGAGCCACCCGCCTCCTCGATGATGTCGGCGGTCGCCTCGTCCGGGACGACAGGCGACTCCAGGGAGACAATGAAGCTTCCGGGCTCGGTGGCGAGCCGAACAGTGCTCAGGAAGTCCGTCGCACGCTGTGGCTTGCGGGACCCGAGGACTGCCCGCGGCGTGTCGACACTCGCCGCGGCCGCGAGGAGAAGATCTCTGGATGCCGTGATCAGGCTCAGGGCATCCTCGATGGGAGCGGTGCCTGAAGGAGTCCGTGACGACGTCCGGATCCTCAGCACGTCCGAGCTGGCCGACCTGATATCGCGGGCTATCTCGGCGGGTTCTCTTCCCTCGATCGCCTCCAGCACCAGGAAGAGCTCACGGAGGCGCCTCGCCAGGTCGCTGCGGGACGGGTCCAACGGAAGCACCAGCTCCCACGTCCGCGCGCCTTCCTCGTGCTCCCAGAGTATTTCGTCTGCCGTCGTCCCGACGGGGATCCATCCACGTCCGTGCAGATAGGTCGCGGTGCGCGCGGGGGACGATCCGAGATCGCGAAGTTCGTCAATGTCAATCATTGCACTCCACGCCACCTCTTCGGAATCTTCTACCGTAGTCGATCTCGGCTCTGCGCATGAGCTCCCGCACGACCGCCGGGACCAGCCGGTGCGCCACTGGGGCCTTCACCCTGATCGTGTTCTTGTTCTCGGTGTCACCTCTTCCCAGGAGGTCGACGTAGAAGGCGGCCTCGCGGAATATGCTGGCCTTCTCCTCATGGCCGTGCCAGCTGTCCGGATCGTCCCCTGGAACCGTCACCAGCACGAGATATCTGCGAGTCGGGCCGTCGCTCCGCAGGCAGTTGTAGTGCCTGATCTCCAGATCGTACACAAGCTCGCCGTCAACAAGCTCCGGGCTGCGGATCGTCTTGACCTGCAGTTCGAGGTTCGGCGGCCGGGGTGATCTGCCGTCATGCTGCGTCCGGCAGATCACCAGGTCTATCCCGTCACCCGTGTCGTCAGGCTTGTAGCAGGTGTACCCAGCCGCTGTGGCGATCAGCTGCACGAAATGCTCTCCATATCGTCCTTGCCGCTGGTCCAGGCCGAGCATTGAGTCCGCTCCACCTCCTTCCGGCCCACCGACGCTTGTCCTTCCGGCCCGCTGACGCTTGGCCGCCGGCGCCGACCGTCGGACGATCGCCGATATCGTCGCATCTCTGGTCCGCCGCCGAAGACCAATCAGAAAGATCACTTCAAGTCAGACCAACCTGACAGCCGCCCGACGGCGTTGACCCCGCGGAAAGCGCCAACCGCAGCCGAACCCGCAGTCGCCAGGCGCGCGGGATTGCCCTGCGCGCGGCCCACCGTGCTGGTAGGGAAGGACGCGTGGCGGCGGGACGTCTGGTGGGCGCAGGCGTCCGGGCCAGAGCCTGCTGCGAGGAGCGGGCGGGCAGGCCTTCCCGCAGACCGCGTTCACGCGTGCCATCACACGCGTGCCGTGTTCCAGCGTGTCATGCGCACCGCTCGCCTCGGTGGCGAACTCGCCGACTCGCGGGCCACCCTTCTGGCTGCAGCCCGTCCGGCTACCTCGAAGCGTCTGTGATCGTGCTGTTATCCAGGCGCGCCCGAGAGCCGAGCCCGCAGTCATGTCCGCCGCGCCGGCTCAGGTAATGGCGCCTCTACCCAGCGAGCATCTTCTTTTCCAGCTCAGCCAGACGTTCGCGCTCCGACCTCGAGCTGAAGCCGTGAATCTCGAAGATCTCGCCCCGGTACTTGGCGGAGCCGCGAAGTGACGACTTCCCCGCAACTGCTTCCCCGCAACTGCAGACCAGCAAGGCAAGTGGTCGGGTCAGGAGCGGAGGGCGTGGGATTCGAACCCACGATGAGGTTGCCCCCATAGCGGTTTTCAAGACCGCCGCCATCGGCCACTAGGCGAGCCCTCCCGACGCGCGGGGTGGGAGCGCCCGGCTGGGCCGGGGGTGGTGCTCCTGTCCCGCGGTGACCACCGGTGGGGTGGTCCGTCGCTGCCCAGTATCCCAACTGGTGAGCGGGGGGTGCCGGCGGCCTGTCCGGTCTCGGTACGG
>JADGHD010000487.1 GCA_019689615.1 Frankia sp.
ACGGAGCGCGGCGATCGCCTGCTCGGCCAGGGCCGCCTGCACCCGCATGGCCGCCGAGTGCGCGGCGACGATCCCGCCGCGCAGCCGGCGCAGCGCGGCCGCCGCCGGGTCACCGGCCATCGGTCCGGCGCTCGTCGCGGGCCCGGTGCCTCGCACAGGCACAGCGCCCGTCGTAGGCACAGCGCTCGTCGCCCGCGGCGCCGGCGTCCCCGGGGCAGCGGATGGTGCCGGTGCGGTCCCCGTCGCAGGCGCGGCGGTCGAGCCGGGACCGTCCTGGCCCGCCCCGATGGGAACGAACGCCCACACGTCGGCGTCGGTCGGTTCGCCGTCGAATCCGAGCGTGTCCAGGGCCTCGTCGGCGATCGTGGTCATCGGCCCGTCTCCTTCTCTGCGCGCCCCTCGGCGCCGCTCACGTCGGTCCTGGGTCCGTGGGTCCCGGGTCCGTCGTTGGTGCGCGCCCGGCTGTCCCGGCGGCGAGCCGCCTCGCGGATCAGGTCCGCCATGTCCGGGGTAGGGACCAGCGCCACCCCGGTCAGCCGCTGCAGCACCCGCCCGTCCGGCGTGCAGGCGGTCGCCGTGACCGTGACGCCCGTCGAGCCCTCCCGCAGGTCGTCGATGACGGCGACGAACGGCTCGTCGTCCGGGATCGGCGCGAAGAACTCGGCGTCGGCGATCCCGAGTGGCAGGCAGCCGGCGTCGCCCAGGTACCACCGGCCAAGCAGGGACGCCGTGGCGACCAGGACGTCGCACAGGGCCGGGCTGTGCAGGCGGCCGGCGAAGGCGCCGGCGGCGATGGGCGAGTCGGGCAGCCGGCACTCGGCGACCAGCCGGGTGCGCTCCCGGACCAGCAGCCGGCGGATGCCGGCCAGCAGCGGCCCGTGCGAGAGGATCCCCTCGGCGTAGACAAACCCGGCATCCTCGCCCTGCTCGCCCAGGCGGTAGCCCGGCCAGCCCGCCGCGCGCGGGGCGGTCAGCGCGCTGGTCGGCGTCGCCGGCGTGGACGAGCCGGGCGCGGGCGCCGGCGCCAGCACAAGGGTG
Source organism: Frankia sp. (assembly GCA_019689615.1). Classification (GTDB taxonomy): domain Bacteria; phylum Actinomycetota; class Actinomycetes; order Frankiales; family Frankiaceae; genus Pseudofrankia. The sequence goes on from JADGHD010000487.1 coordinate 1,039, forward strand.
GCGGCGTAGTGGGAGGCCGGCAGCGCCGCGCCGCTGTCTGAGCGCACGGCCGCCGTCACCGTCACCGTCCCGTCCCCGGGCCGGGCGCCGCCATCGCCGTCGGCCGGCCGGGCATCGAGCCAGTAGTCGCGGACGTGGGAGCCGTCGAGGACGATGCCCTTGTGCACCTCGAACCCGCGCGCCCGCACCACCTGGTAGCCCGGGTTCGCCCGCTCGACGACGTTGACCAGCCAGCCCAGGCCGGCCGTCGCCGGCAGCACCGGGGCCGGGCCGATCTGGTGGTCGTCGATGACCGGATCAGCCTGAAGGCCCGCCAGCGACCGGTGCGCCACGAACGGTGCGGGCGCCGGCCGGTCCGACCCGTCGGCCAGCGGTGACGAGCCGCCGATCAGCACCGCGCGGTCCCCGCCGTCACCGGCGAGCAGCTCGGCGGCGAACCGCCGGGCGCCCTCGTCCGGCGGCAGCAGCGCCACCCCGCGGGACCGGAACAGCTCGCGCAGGTCCGGGGTGACCATCCCGCCGTCCCAGGCACCCCAGTTCAGCGCGACGACCCGGCCGGCCAGCCGGCCGCGCAGGCTCGCCGCGACCCGGACCAGCGCCTCGTTGGCGGTGGCGTAGTCCGCCTGGCCGGGGTTGCCGAACACGCCCGCGACCGAGGTGAACAGGACGAGATGGCGCAGGGGCGCGCCGTCCAGCGCGCCGAGCACCGACCACAGGCCGTCGAGCTTGGCGGCGAGCACGGTCCGCACGGCAGCCGGGGTCTTGTCGGCCAGCAGGGCGTCGGCGAGCGCGCCGGCGCCGTGCACCACGCCGGTCACCCGGTCCCGGTAGGGCGCCAGGGCCCGCGCGGTGGCCGCGGGGTCGGTGACGTCGACGGCCAGGTGGCGCACGCGCGCTCCGGCGGCCGTCAGGGCCGCGAGCGTCGCCCGCGCCTCACGGGCGGCGGCCACCGCGCGGGCGGCCGCGTGGGCCTCGGGCAGGTTCACCGCGCGGCCCTCGGCGCTGGCCGCGGCCACCGCCGCCGCCCGCAGCCCCTCGTCCGGCACGCCCACCGCCCAGCCCGGGTCGTCGGCGGGCTCGGTCCGGCCGAGCAGGACCAGCTCGCCCGGGCACTCCCGGGCCAGTTCCTCGACGCAGCGGGCGGTGACCCCGCGCGCCCCGCCCGTCACGACCAGCACGTCGGAGGCGTCGACTGGCGGCCGCGCGGCGGCGCTGTCCGTCGGGCCGTCCGCAGGGTCATCGTCCGCGGGGTCATCGGTGTACTCGACCGACCAACGCCGGCTCTCGCCGTCCACGCCGATCTCGACGACGTCGCGCGCCGAATCGGTGATCTCCCGCAGCACGGTGTCGACCCAGGCGTCCTCGCCGAGCGCGGGATGGACGTCCAGCATCCGGCAGAACACCTCGGGTGCCTCCCGGGCGAACGTCTTCACCAGGCCGGCGACGCCGCCGGCCATGGCCGCGGGCGGTGGCACCTCGCCCCCGTGGCCCAGCAGCCCGTCGATCCGGGTGACCGCCACGAACGCCGCCCGCCGGCCCGCCGCGGCCGCCGCGCCAAGCGCCGCGCGCAGCCGGCTCGCCACCATCACCGCGTCGGCCAGCCGGCGCGACACCGCCCCGGGCGACACCGCACCAGCCGCCGCGCCGGTCAGGGCGCCGTCCAGGGCGTTGCCGGCGCCCTCCTCGCCCGTTCCGCTGTCGGTTCCGCCGTCCGTGTCGGCGTCGCCGACGACAAGCAGGCACAGGTCCAGCCGGGGGAGGTCGCCGAGCGCGGCCAGGGCCGCCTCGGCGTCCCCGCCGTCCCAGCTCGCCAACGTGGCCGTGCCGACGCCCGGCGAGGCCAGCCCGGCGGCGAGGGTCACGACCTGGACCCGCATGCCGGTGGCTTCGAGTCGGCGGGCGAGCGCCGCGGCCCCCCGGCCGCCGACGTCGACGACGACCGCCCGAGGGTCTGCGCCGAACGGCGTGTCCAGCGGGTCGACCGCGGGCACCCGTCGGATGGCCAGCCGGAGCCGCTGGATCTCGGCCGTCCCGGCCGCGCCGGCCGCAGCGGGAGCGCCGGGCGGAGCCGGTGCGTCCCCGGCCACGACACCCGCGTCCACGACCGTGCCCGCGGCGGACGGGCTGGCATCGGCACCGAGCCCGTCCCGCAGGAAACGGGCGATGTCCTCCAACGTCCGCAGCTCCGCCAGCCGCTCCGGACCCACCGTCGGAACACCCGGGAACCGATCCTGCAACGCACCCAGGATCTGCACCCGCTTGATCGAGTCGACTCCCAGATCCGACTCCAACGCCATCGACGGCTCCAGCACCTCCGCCGGATAGCCCGTCTTCTCCGCCACCACCTCGGCCACCGCCGACACCACCACCGACGGGTCGGGGGCGGTGCCGGCCGGCGGGTCGGCGGCCACCCCGGACGGTCCGGCCGTGCTGTCCGCGGCAGCGCCAGCCGAGCCGGCGCCGTTCGCCCCGGTACCGGATGCCGGAGCGGCACCGGTCGACAGGGTGCTGGTCGGCGCGGCGGAGACGGGCGCCGTGCCCGGGGACAGGTCAACGCCCAGCGGAAGCCACTGGGTCGGGCCCCCGAAGTCGGCCTTCCCGCTGCCGTTACCGCTGACCGGGACGGGCTGGGTCGGGATGTCGACCAGCGCCGACGACGGCGCGGGCGGCGCCGACGCCAGGGACCGGGACGGCCACGGGGCCTCGGTGGAGTATGCAACCGGTGGCGTCCCGGTCGCCGCGGCGATCGGTCCCGCCGTCCCGGCGCTCGCGGCCCGCTGCGCGCCACCGCCGTCCAGTTCCAGGCTGGCCAGCGAGGCGAGGATCTCGTTCACCCGGATGTGCGCGTCCCCGACCGCCAGGCTCTGGCGGACCACGGCGTCCGCGGCGGCGCGGATCTTGTCGGCCGACCCGGCGGTGGCAGGCGTGGCGCGCAGGACTCCGACGAGCCCTTCGGCCACCCGCAGCTGGCTGTCCAGGAACTGGGTGTGCAGCGCCAGGTGATCCCGCGCCAGCTCGCTCAGGTCCGCGACGAACGCGCCGGTCGACGAGACCCGCCCCGCGACACCGGCATGGGGACCGGCGTCGGCGGCTGCGGTGGCCGCAGACGTGCTGGCCGCAGACG
>JADGHD010000488.1 GCA_019689615.1 Frankia sp.
CGACGGGCCCGGGCCTGGTGGCCGGGCCCGTCGCCGTCCGGGCGTGGGACGCGCCGCCGCGCCGAGGCGCGTCGACGCGGGTCGTCAGGAGCTCCGGGCGCGCGCGGTCGTGGCGGCGCGCGCGGCGCGCATCTGGTCGCGCAGGGCGATCAGGTGCTCGGTGAACCCGGGCCGCTTCATCGACCACTCCTGGGCGGCCAGCTCCAGCTCGATCGCCTCGGCGGCCGACGTCAGCGGCAGCGAGGCCCGCAGCGTCTCCTTGGTGCGGATCACCAGGTCGCGCTGGCGGCCGGCGGCCCGGCGGGCCAGCCGCCGCGCGGTGTCGCGCAGTTCGTCGTCCGGCACGCACCGCCACGCGAGCCCAGCGGCGACGGCCTCCTCGCCGGTCAGCCGGTCGCCGCACAGCGACAGCGCCGCCGCGCCCTGCGCCCCGACCCGGTTGGCCAGCCGCCACAGGTGGCCGCCGCCCGGGTGGATGCCGACGTCGAGGAAACGCGGATCGAACACAGCCGACCGGGATGCGATGATCACGTCGCAGGCCAGCGGGAGGTTCACGCCGGCACCGACGGCGGCGCCACCGACGGCGGCGATCGTCGGGACCGGAGCGTCCGCGATCGCCAGCATGCCCCGGTAGATCTCGCGCAGCGACGCCCGCGGGCTGATCAGGTCGTCGATGTTGCCGCCGGAGCAGAACACCGGCGGGGCGGCCGCCAGCACGATCGCGCCGGCCTCGGCGGCCAGCGCGGCGGCGACCGCGTCGCCGAGCGCGTTGGTCATCTCGATGGTCAGCACGTTGCGGTGGTCGGGGTCGTTGAGCGTGAGCTCGGCGTACCCGTCCCGGAACTCGACCGTGACCAGCGGCCGATCCTCCCGCGTACCCGGCTGGCTGGCTTCGCTCACACCGACCTCCAAGATTGCATATTGGATGCAATTATAGGCCGGATCATGTGCGACCGCCCTGGCCAGCCGGGCGGGGCCGATGGGGCCGACGCCCGAGGGCGTCGACGGATCAGGTTCAGGCGACCGCTCAGGCGGGGTCGAAGTACTCCTGCACCCGGCCGGCCTTCGCGTCGCTGAACTCGCCGCTGGCGGCCCGCTCGCCCATCTTCTGCCGGGTCTGGACGTCGACCGGGACGCTGGCCGGGTTGAAGACGACATCGTCGACGGCGATCTTCGGGTGCGCCAGCGCGAACGCGGTCAGCTCGGCGATGGCCGCACCGACGTCGTCGACGTGCATGAACTCGGCGGTGACCACGCCGTTGGCCCACTTGGGCAGCACCTCGCTGAGCACCTCACCGGTGAAGTCCCGGTGGATATCGGTGGGCATGGTGGCGCCGATGGTCAGCGTGATGAAGCGGTGCTCCGGGTGCTCCAGCCGCCAGGTGCGGATCGAGTGCTCCAGCGCCGCCTTGGTGGCGCCGTAGGCGCCCAGCCCCTGCAGGGGGTTGGGGACGTTCGCCGACGACACGTAGAGGAACAGGCCGCCCGGCTCGGTGCGGGCCCGCACGGCCGCGCCCGTCACCAGGGCGGGGCCGACGACGTTGGTCCCGAACGCCCGGGCCCAGGTCTCGTGGGTCAGCTTGGCCATCAGCTGCAGCGGCGAGTAGCCGACGGGGAACAGGACCGCGTCCAGGCCCCCCAGCGCCTCGGTGGCGACCTCGACGACCCGCTCACAGTCCGCCGGGTTGACCAGGTCCGCCGGGATGGCGACCCCGCCGCCGGCGGCCGCGGCCACCTCGTCAAGCTGGGCCGCACGCCGCCCGACGACAGCGACCTGCCCACCGCGGCCGGCGATGGACAGCGCGGTGGACCGGCCGACCCCGCTGGAGGCACCGACCACCAGGACCCGGCGGCCGCGCAGATCGACTTCGAGAGACATGGATCGGATGTTATATCCGACATAGTTTCCGGTTCCCGGCCCACGCACGGGCCGGGAACCGGAGCCGACGAGCAGCTCGGCGGGCTGGCGCCTCAGGAGATCGCGATCTCGCCCTTGAGCATGGCGCCCGCGTCGAGCCGGATGTTCAGGCCGGTGATGTACCGGGAATCGTCGCTGGCCAGGAAGAGCACCAGCGCCGACACGTCGCCCGGCTCGATGTACGGGATCGGCATCGGCTGCATGTGCGGGAACGCGAGCATCGCGTCCTCCTTGGTCGGCTTGCCGCCGGAGGCGACGATGTCCGGCCGGAAGGACGCGTAGAGGTCGTCGTTGTGCAGCAGCCGGGTGTTGACGTTGGTCGGGTGGATCGCATTCAGCCGGATGTTGTGCGGAGCGAGCTGCAGGGCCAGCGTCTCGACGTACTGGAAGATCAGCCGCTTGGCAAAGGCGTAGGCCACGCCGCCCGTCTTGCCCATCGCCTCGGTGGTGTTCTTCATCAGGCCGGCGGTGGAGCCGGTGATGATGATCGAGGCGCCGGACTGCAGGTGGGGGGCGACGACGGCGACGGTGTTGTGCGCGCCCACGAAGTCGACGTCCATGCCGTCGATGAAGCCAGCGATCAGCGTGGTGTCCTTCATCGGCAGGATGCCGGCGTTGGCGCAGACGACGTCCACCTTGCCGAACTCGGCGATGCCCTGGTCGAGGGCGGCCTTGAGCTGGTCGCGGTCCCGTACGTCCGCCTTGACGGCCACGATCCTGCCGCCGACGGCCTCGACCTCCTTGACGGTCTGCGCCAGGTCCTCGGGGCTGGCCATCTCGTAGTTGACGGTCGGGATGTCCTCACAGATGTCGACCGCGATGATGTTCGCGCCCTCGCTGGCCAGGCGCACCGCGTGGCTGCGGCCCTGCCCTCGTCCAGCTCCGGTGATGAAGGCGACCTTGCCGTCGAGCTTGCCCATCCTGCGTCCTCCTGAGGCCGGGCACCGGCCTCGCCGCCGCCGCCCGGAAACGCCGCTCTGTCCATCCGGAAACGAAGTACTCGTTCCGTTCGCACAGCATGCCGCGCGCGAGCGGCTACGGCCAGCGTTGGTTTCGGGCAGACCCGGACGGCGCCGCCGTCAGTCAGGACGGCGTCGCGCGCCGACAGCGCCGGGCAGGGGTGGCGGTCAGGGCACGCGGACGACCTGGGCGGCCCAGGTCAGGCCGGCGCCGTAGCCGACGAGCAGCGCGAGGTCCCCGGCCTGGACGACCTTCTGCTCGCGCAGCCGGTCGAGGGCCAGCGGGATCGAGGCGGCGGAGGTGTTCCCGGACTCGGCGCCGTCCCGGGCGACGACCGCGTCGGGGACGCCGAGCTTGCCGGCGATCGAGTTGACGATGCGCAGGTTGGCCTGGTGCGGCACGACCGCGGCCAGGTCCGTCGGCGTCACCCCGGCCCGCTCGCAGGCGGCCAGCGCCACCCGGGCGATGTTCTCGGTGGCCCAGCGGAAGACCGCCTGGCCCTGCATCCGCAACCGCTGGCTGGCCGGCTCCAGCTCGATGAGGTCGGCGCGGGCGCCGTCGTTGCCCCAGGCCACCGGGCCGATCTCGGCGGGCTCACCCGGCTCGGCCGGGCCGACCACGGCGGCACCGGCGCCGTCGCCGAAGATCACGGCGGTGCCCAGGTCGTCCGGGTCGAGGATGTCGGACATCCGCTCGGCGGCGACGACGAGCGCGCAGCGGGCGGTGCCGGCGCGCACCGAGTCGGCCGCGGCGGCGAGCCCGTAGCAGAAGCCGGCGCAGGCCGCGTTCAGGTCGACGGCGGCGGCGCCAGGGACACCCAGGCCGGCCGCGACGTGGCCGGCGATCACCCCCGGTGCCGGGCCGGTGGTGCAGGTGGCCACGATGACCAGGTCGACGTCGTGCGCGGGCCGGCCGCTGTCGGCGAGCGCGTCGCGGGCGGCCGCCAGGGCCATGCCCACCAGGGTCTCGTCCGGCCCGGCCACCCGACGGGTCGCGAACCCCGTCCTGGCCAGGACCCACTGCTCGCTGCGGCCGAACCGGCGCCCAACCTCCTCGGCAGTCACCGTCCGCTGCGGACGGTACGACCCGAGCCCCAACAGCCGAGCGCCGCCGACAGGCCCGTCCGCCACGGGCCCGACACCACCGGTCATTGCCTCAGAACTCCCGCGCCACCGGGCGACAAACCCCACCGTAAGGGATCGCGATCCCCCGTCACAGCCCGACAACCACACCCCACCCCCAGTCTCATATACACAACAGACGCTGCCCGCGAAGGCTTAGGT
>JADGHD010000489.1 GCA_019689615.1 Frankia sp.
CGCCCGCGCTCACCGGCCCGGCCAGCTACCACCCGGACCTGACCCCCTGGTACACCGCCGACGAGATCAGCCGCTGCCGCGGCGGGTCGTACGACTGCGTCCAGGACACCCTGAGGATCATGGAGTCGCGCTTCGACCCGCTGGCCGCCAGCTGCGACCACAGGGCCCTGTTCGCGCTCGCCTACCTGCGCACCACCGAGGAGTACGAGCGCGCGGCGGCCGAGCCCGGCTTCTTCCGGGACCCGGCGCTGGTCAACGTCGAGGACGTCTTTTTCGCCGCCTACTACTTCAAGGCGTACGACGACTGGGCCGCCGGCAGGACCGCTGCCGTCCCGGCGGCATGGCGGATCGCGTTCACCGCCGCCGAGAACCGCTCCGTCTCGGGCCTGGGCGACCTCCTGCTCGGGATGAACGCCCACATCACCCGGGACCTGCCCTACGTGCTCGTCGGACTGGGCCTGGTCGGCCCGGACGGGCAGAGCCGGCACGCCGACCATCTCAAGGTGAACGTCTTCCTCGACCGGGTCATCGCCCCGCTGCTCGACGAGGCGGCGGCCAGGTTCGACCCGACGATCAACAACGTTGAATCGCCGTACGGCATCACCTACGACGCGTTCATGGCGCTCATCGCGACCTGGCGGGAGATCGCCTGGACCAACGCCGTGCTCCTGGCCGCCGCCAACACCCCGCTGCTGCGGACCGTCGCGCAGAACACGATCGAGCTCACCTCGGCCACGCTCGCGACCACCGTCCGCGCGACCTTCCTCTACACCCCGCGCCTGGCCGACACCCGCGACCAGTACTGCGCCACCCACAACGCCTGAGCCGCCCACGGGACCTGAGCCGCCCGCGACGCCGCAGCGCCCGCGACGGCCGGGCCGCTCACCGCCGCGTGCCCCGTTCGATCTCGAGCGAGCCGACGGAGGAGGACACGACCAGCTCGTAGTGCGGGCCACTGGGCCTGGCGTCGCCGCGGCGCCGCAGCGTGCGGGCGGTCTGCCCGCCCAGCTCCTCGCCGTCGACGACCAGCCGACCGACGCTGCCGCGCAGCCGCAGGTCGACCGGGACGCCTGGCGGGCGGGCCACCCGCAGCTCGCCGCAGCCACCGTTGACCGCGAGCTGGATCACCCCCGTCGGCGCCCCCAGCGACAGCAGCACCGTCTGCGCGCCGCCGGCCAGCGTGAACGCCTGCAGGCGCAGTCCGGTCGCGTCCACGCGCAGCTGCCGCGCCCCGCCGCGCACCAGGACCCCCCACGGGACGCCCGGGTTGAGCAGCAGCACCGGCGTCCTGCTCGCGCCGGGCCGCCACCGGCCGCCCTGCCGGCGGGTGAACCGCAGGCTGATCTCCGCCTCGCCGCCGCGGACCGCCACGTCCGCGTTCGGCGCGCCGCCGGCGAACTGGCAGGCGTAGAGGATGTCCGGGGCGAGCACGCGCGAGCCGCACACGGCGTCGCCGGCACCGGCGTCCCCCGCCCCGACCGGCCCGCCGGTGCCCGCCAGGACGGCGGCGACGATGTCCAGGTCCCGCGTTCCACCGGTGACCTGCAGCCGGGCGAGCGAGGCCGCGCCGACCGGCGCCACGAGCGTGCCGGTCGTGGCGGCCGCGTCCGACCCCTCGCGCAGGTACCGCGTCTGCTCGCGGAGCAGCTCGGTCGCCGCCCGCAGGTGCTCGGCGAGCGCGCGCTCGCCCTCCGGGCCGAGCCTGGCCGCCAGCTCCTCCGCGGCATCGGTCATCGGCGCGAGCAGCGCGTCGACCTCGGCCAGGCGCTCGGCCACCGCCGAGACCACCACCCGCCGCCGGTCGTTCGGGTCGGTGCCGCGGGTGATGTAGCCGCGCCGCTCCAGCCCGTCCAGCACGCGGGTGATGGCGCCGGTGGTGAGCTGGGTGGTCTCGGCGAGCTGGCCGGCGGTGCGCGCGGCCGAGCGGATGCTGGCCAGCACCGTCAGCTCGGTCGGCGTGAGCCGGGCCCGTACGCCCACGGCCGCCTGGAACAACTGCGCGGCCGAGGCCAGGCCGCGCAGCAGCGCGGCGAGTTCGCTGCCCGGCCCCCTGCCGCAGCCGTCACCGGCGGCGGGCCTGTCCGCCGCCGGACCGTGGTCGGGTCTTGACACGTTCCTGCTCACCTTCTCAGTATCGCATTGTCTTACTGACTCAGATAACTATTCACCAAGATTCCAGCGCCCAGCGTCCCCCGGGCACGGGCGCTGGCCGACGTCCCGCGTCGCACCCCAGCAGAACGGACCACCACATGATCATCACCCATGGGCTCCGCCGGGAGTTCCGCCGGTCGAGGCGCGCCGAGCCGGTGGTCGCCGTCGCCGGCATCGACCTGCACGTCCGGCCCGGCGAGATGTTCGGCCTGCTCGGCCCGAACGGCGCCGGCAAGTCGACGACGATGCGGATGCTGACCACCCTGCTCCCGCCGACCGCCGGCTCGGCCACGGTCGCCGGCCACGACCTGCTGTGCGAGCGGGCGGCGGTGCGCCGGCGGATCGGCTACGTCGCCCAGGGCGGTGGCACCGAGCCGGCCGAGACCGCCCGCGCCGAGCTGGTCATGCAGGGCCGGGTGTTCGGCATGTCGAAGGCGGAGGCGCTGGCCAGGGCGGACCAGCTGCTTGACCGGCTGGGCCTGGCCGCGGCCGCCGACCGCCGCCTGGGCACCTGGTCCGGCGGCATGCGCCGCCGCCTCGACATCGCGCTCGGCCTGGTGCACCGGCCGGCGCTGCTGCTGCTCGACGAGCCGACCACGGGCCTGGACCCGGCCAGCCGCGCCGAGGTGTGGGCGGAGATCCGCGCGGTCCGCGAGGCCGGCACCACCGTCCTGCTGACCACCCACTACCTGGAGGAGGCCGACGAGCTCTGCGACCGGGTCGCGATCATCGACCGGGGCACGGTCGTGGGCCTTGGCACCCCGGACGAGCTGAAGAGCCAGGTGGCCGGCGACAGCATCGTGGTCACCCTGCCGCCCGGCACGCCCGAGCTGGTCGCACCCACCGTGCGGGCGCAGCAGTGGTGCCGCGGCGCCGACCCGGTGGACGACCGGGTCCTGCGGGTCTACGTCGCCGACGGCTCCCGCGCGGTCAGCGACCTGCTGCGCCTGCTCGACAGCCTGTCGGCCCCGGTCGTGAGCCTCACGCTCACCCGCCCCAGCCTCGACGACGTCTTCCTCACCGCGACCGGCCACCCGCTGGCCGCTGCCTGACGCCCGACCCGCCGCGCGCGCCGCGCCACCGGGCGGCGCCACCGCGGCCACCTCGAACGGAGACCTCCCGTGCGCTTCTTCACCGACGTCTGGCTCTGCTATGCCCGCGCCGTGCGCGCGGTGCTGCGGGAGCCGGCGTGGATCGTCTTCGGCCTCGCCCAGCCGCTGTTCTACCTGTACCTGTTCGGCCCGCTGCTCGAGGCCAGCGGGGTCACCCGCGGGCTGCCCGAGGGGACCAGCAGCTGGGACGTCTTCGTCCCCGGCCTGCTGGTGCAGCTCGTGATCTTCTCCGGCGGGTTCAACGGGTTCACCCTGCTCTCCGAGATGCGGGCCGGCGTGCTGGAGCGGCTGTCGGTCACCCCGGTCAGCCGGCTCGCGATGCTGCTCGGCCGAGCCGCCCGGGACACCACGATCGTGGCCGCGCAGGTCGCAATGCTCATCGGGCTGGCCATCCCGCTCGGCCTGCACGTGCGGCCGATGTTCGCGGTGGCGCTGCTCGTGCTGCTCGCGCTCACGGTGGCCCTGTCCTGCCTCGGCTACGGGCTCGCGCTCGCGCTGCGCAGCGAGGACGCGCTCGCCCCGGTGCTGCAGGGGGTGACGATCCCGGTCCTGCTGCTGTCCGGCGTGCTGCTCCCGCTCACCTTCGCCCCGGCGTGGCTGGACAACGTCGCCCAGGCGAACCCGCTGCGCCACACCGTCGACGCCGTTCGTGCCCTGATGCTCGGCAGCGGCTCGGCCCTCGTCGGGATCCTGGTCACCGCCGGCCTCACCGTGCTGTTCATCGCGTTCGGCACCCGGCGCTTCCAGCGCACCGAGGACGTCCGGATCGCCTGACCGCCGGGGCCGGCGGGCGTCGCGAAGACGACACCCGCCATCGCGGCGCTGGGCGACGATGGGCCAGTGACGACCGCCGCGCCCCGCCGTCCCCGTCCGCGCTCCCCCGGGCGAGCGCC
>JADGHD010000490.1 GCA_019689615.1 Frankia sp.
GGGGGCGGGGCGGGCCCGGCCCCCGCCCGGGGGGGGGGGGGGGGGGGCCCCGGGCCGGGCGCGCCCCGCGCTCCCCGCCTGCCCACCGGGAGCGCCAACCGCCTCGTCATCGCCATCCCCCGGCTCGGGCCGGCCGAACTCGACCTGGACAACGGCCCGGCTCACATCGCGGAACAGCAGCCGCTCGATCCTGGAGCGCGGCGGGCGGCCCCGCCTTGCCGGCCCGGTGGGCACCGCCAGGTCGACGCCCTCCTCGTCCGCGCCGAGCACCCGGCCGACGAGCACGGTGCCGTCGGTCCGCCGGGCCTCGACCAGCCGCCCCTGGGCGCGCCGCCAGTGCCGCGGCAGGGTGAGCGGCCGGCCCACCCCCGGCGAGGTCACCTCCAGCGTGTAGGCCCCGGTCAGCCCCGCCTCGTCGCCGACCCGGTCAAGCAGGTCGGAGACCATCCGGCTGACCTCGGCGACCGTGTCGAGGTCCACGCCGTCGTCCTGGTCCACCACGACCCGCAGCACGCTGCGCGAGCCGGCCCGGGAGATGACGAGGTCCTCGAGGTCAAGCCCGGCGTCCGCCAGGGCCGGTGCGAGGTGCTCGGAGAGGGCGGCACGCACCGCCGCCGTGGCGGCGGCCGAGGGCGCCGCGGCCCGCCCGGCACCGGCTCGGCGGCCCGGCTCGGCCACGGCGCGCCGGGGACCGGCCGACGACGACTGCCGGCCCGCCCGGCGGGTCGCGTCCCGTGCCACCGAAAGATCCTCTTCTGCTCAGCACCCTCCGCGCCGACAGCCCTGCGGAAGCGCCGCTACCTGCGACTCCGCGCGACACCGCTGGCGCGCCTGTGAGATCCATAGCCTACGTCCGCCGCCGTAGGCCCTCCAACGCGGTCAGATGTCCCGAACCCGCCTGCCCCTTGTCCCGGACCAGCCGGGCCCGGACCAGCCGGCCACGTGGTGGTCCGGGCGCGCGGCCGCCTCTCGCGCACGGTCGGGCCGGCGGGCGCCGATGGCGGGCCCACGGCCGGCGGGCCAGGAAAACAGCGGGGGAAGGCGGTCACACGCCGCCCGGCCCGGCCGGGTGGATGTGCGAAGCTCCAGCGCGTGCGTAACTCGGCAGGTCAGCGGTCCTTGCCCCGGCCGTCCCGGCGGACGGTGCTCACCGCGCCCGCGGTGGCCGCGGCGCTCGCGGGGACGGCTGGCTGCACGGGCACGCTGAGCGAGATGTCGACGTCGCTGTCGACCGCCGACCTGACGGCGGGCGCGGCGGCCGCCCGGGCCGAACGGGAACTGCTGACCACCTACGACGCGGCGATCGCCCGCCACCCCGGCATCGCCGGCCTGCTGAGCGCGCTGCGCGCGCACCACGAGGAGCACATCCGGGCGCTCACCGCCCGCCTCCCGCACCTGGCCAGCGCCGAGCCGACCGCGCCCGGGGCGGCCGCGGCCGCGGCGGGGCCGACGGCCGGCCCGACCCCGGCCGGTTCCGCCTCGGCCGACCCGTCCCAGACCGGGCCCGCCGTGGACGACACCGTGAGCGCGCGGGCAACCACGCTGACCGAGCTGGCGGTGGCCGAGCAGGAGGCGGCGGCCGGGCACCGGGCCGGCTGCCTGGCCGCGACGACGGCGCTGGCCCCGCTGCTGGCCAGCCTGTACGCGGCCGAGACCTGCCACGTCGACCTGCTCGGGCTGGTGGCCGCGGCCCCGGGCGCCGGCGCGTGATGGCGACCATGCGAGCAGCGGCGACCACGAGCACCGACACGACCGGTTCCACCGGCTCCGCGCCACCCGCGACGGCGACGGCCTTCCCCACCCCGGACCCGCGGGCGGCCGAGACGCTGTCCGCCGTGCTGGCGGTCGAGCACGCCGCGATGTACGGCGCCGCTTCGGCCGGCGGCGCGCTCGCGCCGCTCGGGGCAGCCGCGGGCCCGGCCCGCGAGCTCGCCCGGGCGGCGTACGCTGCCCACCGGCAGCTGCGGGACACGTTGACCGGTCTGGTGCTCGCGGCCGGCGGCAACCCACCAGCCGCGCTGCCCGCCTACGAGCTCCCCGTCGACCCGCACAGTGTCGAGGGAGCGCTCGCGCTGCTCGCGGACCTCGACGAGCGGACGGCCGCCGCCTCCTTCGACGCGCTCGGCTCGCTCACCGGGCCGGTCAGGGAGATCCTCGTCGACGCCCTGGCCCAGGCGGCCCTGCGGGCGCAGCGGGCCCGGCTCACCGCGGGCGAGCAGCTCCCCGCGCCGCTACGCGCGCTCCCCGGCCATCCCTGACCCGGCTCGTCGCCCAACCGCCCTGTCCCCGCCGCACGTAGCCGGCAGATCGGGCGATTGGTCCGAAGCGGTAGTTAGTCCCAACAAAGAGCCAATATCCCGCGGGAGCTGATGCGCCGAGAGAGCCAGCCGGACGGTCGCGGCCCTGCGGCGCGGCCGGGAGACCGGCCGGCGGTGCTCGTGCCGCCCAGGGTGCCCGTCGCTGATCGAACTGGCCGCCCCGAGGGTCGGCGAAGCGGTGCCGGCAGGCCGCGCGACGGACGGCCACGACGGCATTCCCCGATCTGGTCGATGCCAAGCGCCGTCGGCGCTGTCTCCTGGCCGAAGCGGCGCTGTCTCCTGGCCGACGCGGCGCTGTCTCCTGGCCGGCGCGCTGCGGTGGCTGGCCGGCGGCCTGGCGGGTGCGGTCAGGCCGGGTTGCGGGCTGCGGCCTCGAACCGGTCGAGGACCGGGAGCAGCTGCCCCAGCCGGGTGATGACGGCATCCGGGCGAGCGGTGGGCGCCGCCGGCTCGGTGCCCGGCGGCTCGCCGTCGGCGAGCAGGACGGTCCGCATCCCGCAGGCCTGGGCGCCGGACAGGTCGGTGAACGGCCGGTCGCCGACGAAGACCACGCTCGCCGGGTCGTCGATGCCGAGCGCCGCCAGCGCCGCCTCGTAGCCGGCGGGGTGCGGCTTGCTGGCCGCCAGCTCGTTCGTGTAGACGCGCGCGTCCAGGAGGTTGAGCAGGCAGTCCCGGGCGAGCAGCTGCTCGTGCCAGGCTCGCGGCCACCGGGTGTTCGTCACCAGCCCGGCCCGCACCCCACGCGCCCGCAGCAGGTGGATGACCAGCAGGCCCTCCGGGTCGGCCACCGTGTGCGGGGTCCAGTGGGTGAGGTCGGCCATGGCGCGGGCCCGCGCGAGCGCCGCCGCGACGTCGACCCCCAGCTCGGCCGACCCGGCCGACATCACGTCCAGCAGCGTCCCGTGCCTGGCCCCGGCGGCCGGCGCGACCCCGTCCAGCCCCTCGCCCCCGGTCGCCGCCGCCCACCAGGCGCGCTCGGCCGCGACCAACCGCCAGGTGATCTCGGTCACATGCTCCGGGGCGATGGTCACGGCGACCAGCCGCCACAGGTCGACGAGGTCCGCGTCGTGGAAAGGGGTCAGGGTGCCGCCCCAGTCGAACAGGACCGCGGCGACGGTCACCGGAGCGCCGACACGATCACCTGCGCGCCGCCCACGCGCCCGGCACCCGGCCGGACTCCCGGACGATCTCCGGCAGCTCCCCGCTGACGATGTCCGCCAGCGTCACCGACTCCAGCACCTGGCGCAGGCTGACCCGGACCGCGATCCAGACGTCCTGCAGGTGCTTGGCGGCCCCGTCGTAGCTGACCTCCTCGGGCCGCTGCCCCCGCACCCCGGCCAGCGGCCCGTCCGTGGCCCGGATCACCGTCGCCACGTCGATCTCGTTGGCCGGCCGGGCCAGCTGGTAGCCGCCCTCGGCCCCGCGCCGGCTGGTCACCAGCCCGGCCCGCCGCAGGTCGGTGAGGATGTTCTCGAGGAAGCGCAGCGGCAGATCCTGCGCCGCCGCGAGAACCTCGCCCTTGACCAGCCCGCCGTCGCTGGCCGCCAGGGTCAGCAGTGCCCGCAGGGCGTAGTCGGCGCGCGCGGAGATCTGCATGGGTCCATCTTGCCGCCCCAGACGCGACCACGCCCCGCCCGGGTCCCGCGCGATCGGCGGTCGGGGACAGCGGGCCGGTGGATCCTGCCGGGTGAGGCTTCTGGTGCCGCCCCGGTCCGCCGCCGGTGGTCGGGTCAGGGCTGGGCGATGGTCGGGCGGTCCGCCTCGGCCAGGACGTCGTTGAGCAGGGTCAGGTCGAACAGGCCGGACAGTCGCGCGGCGGCCGGTTGGCC
>JADGHD010000491.1 GCA_019689615.1 Frankia sp.
GGCGCAGCTCGCCGGCGACGACCCGCCCCCGACGCTGCCGCCCGGCCTGACGCCGCCCGGCTGGGACATCGACGACGACGACGCGGGCGACGGCGCCGAGCTCGCCGACCGGGTGCCGCCGGCCATCGCGGCCGCCGTCGGCGCGGAGATCGCGGCACTGCCGGCGGCGGCCCGCACCCTCGCCCAGGGCGCCGCCGTCGCCGGCGAGGTGTTCGACCCGGACCTCGCCGCAGCGGCCGCCGGGTTCGGTGAGACCGAGGACGGGACGACCGTGCTCGACGCGATCGACGCGCTGGTGCGGGCCGACGTGATCCGCACCACCGAGATGCCGCGCCGGTTCGCGTTCCGCCACCCGATCGTGCGGCACGCGGTCTACGTGTCCGCCGGGCCCGGGTGGCGGCTGGCCGCGCACGCCCGCGCCGCCGAGGCGCTGGCCGCGCACGGGGCGTCGGCGACGGCCAGGGCCCACCACGTGGAGCGGGCCGCCCGCCCAGGAGACGAGGCGGCGATCTCGCTGCTCACCGAGGCGGCCGAGGCCAACCGGCTGCGCGCCCCGGCCGCCGCGGCGCGCTGGTACGCCGCGGCGCTGCGGCTGCTGCCCAGCCCGGCGGCGCCCACCGCCGCCACCGCGACGACCGAGGGTGGGCTGGACCTGCGGCGGCTGTCGCTGCTGTCCCGGCTCGCGGGCGCGCTCGACGCCAGCTACCAGCCGGAACGAGCCCGGGGGGTACTCGACGAGATCCTGGCGCGGCTGCCCCGGTCGCTGGCGGAGCAGCGGGCACAGGTGATCGCGCTGCGCTCGGCCGTCGACCACATGCTCGGCCGGCACGGCGAGGCCCGGGCGCTGGTGCTCGACGCGATGGCGGCGGCCGACCCGTCCTCCCGGGAGGGCTGCCTGCTGCGGATCCAGCTCGCGATCGACCACTTCTACACCGCCGAGTACGAGGGGATGCGCCGCTGGCAGCAGGAGGCTCACCGGCTGGTCGGGCGGCTGGGCGACCCGGCGCTGTTCGCCGTCTCCGCCGGTCTGCTCGCCGGCGCCGAGTACATGACCTCCGGGATGGCCGCCGCCGCCAGCCCGCTGACCGTCGCCGGCCACCAGTACGACCTGCTCACCGACGACCAGGTGCTGCCGCACGTGCTGATGCTCGGCTGGCTGGGCTGGACCGAGATCTACATGGAGCGGTTCACCGACGCCGCCCGGCACCTCGAGCGGGCGGACGCGATCGCCCGCCGGACCGGCCGGGGCGCGGCCTCGGTGATGATGTCGGTCGGCCGGGCGACGCTCGCCGGCTGGCGCGGCCGGGTGGGCGAGGCCGCGCGGCTGGCCGAGGACGCCGTGGAGTCCTGTCTGCTGGCGCCGCATCTGCCGTTCCTGTCCTGGGCTCTGGCGATCCGGTGCTCGACCTCGACGCTGTCCGGCGAGCTGGCCGACGCGCTGCGGTTCGGCGCCCAGGCGGTCCGGGCCGCCCGGCCGGAGACCGACACGATCTCGGTGCTCGCCGGGTCGCACTACGCCGAGGCCCTGGTCGAGGCGGGCGAGCCGGTCCGGGCCATCGAGGAGCTGCTGTCCGCCGCCGGCGGCCCCAGCCTGCGCCGGATCGAGACGGCCTACCACCCGTACTGGTGCGAGCTGCTGACCCGGGCCGAGCTCGCCCGCGTCGGCGAGACCGCCGGCGCCGGCGCGGGTGCCGACGGCGCCGACGCGTCGCTGACCGAGGTTGTCGCAGCGGCCGACCGGTGGGCGTGCCGAGCCGAGGAGACCGCGGCGGGCGCGGGCGGGAGCCTGCCCGGCCGGCTCGCCTCCGCGCTGCGCGCCCGGGCGGCCGTCGACCTCGCCCGCGGCGACGCCAAGGCGGCGGCGGAGCGCGCGCTGGAGTCCGCCGCTGCCGCCGACCAGGCCGAGCTGGTCATCGAGTCCGGCCGGTCGCGCACGCTGGCCGGCCGGGCGCTGGCCACGCTCGGCGACACCGCGGCGGCGGTCGCCGAGCTGCGACGGGCCGAGGCCCGGCTGCGCGCGGCCGGCGCCAACCGGCCAGGCGACGAGGCAGCGCGGCTGCTGCGCCAGCTCGGCCAGCGGGTGGCCCGCGGCGGCCGCCCGGCCGGGCGGGCGAGCGAGCCGGGACAGGACGGCGCGGCGGCCCGGCTGTCGGCGCGGGAGCGCCAGATCGCCCAGCTCGTCGCCGCCGGGCAGACAAACAAGCAGATCGCCGCGCAGCTCTTTGTCAGCGAGAAGACCGTGGAAAGCCATCTCACGAAGGTGCTGGCCAAGCTGGGCGTCCCATCCCGGGCCGCCGTCGGTGCGGCGCTTCGCGACTGACCTGTCCGGCGGCAGATAGCCCGGCGACAGGCACGGGCGCGCCGCGACGCCGCCACCCGAGCGCCGTAACGGCGCCGCTTTCGTCGCGCTCGCGGCCTTTCCGTGCCAACCGCCGCCCGTTGCCTGTCGGTTGACTGTCGAACTGGCGACCGAGCGCCCCGCGAACCAGGGTTTCTCCCTATGTTTCCTGACTATCCCAGCCGCGAGGGTTGGGCCCGGGTGGATGGGGACGCCGGGTGGGGGGCCGCCGGGCCCGCGAGCGGTCGCGGCCACGGCCGGGTGCACGGTGTCCCCGTCGCTCTGTCAGGCATCGCGCGCAGCGGTCATCGGAGGGGCACATGTCCATGCCTGGGTCGGCGACGCCGCAACGCGCCGTGACGACGGGCGGAGCTGGCTTGGCCGGCGCAATTCTCATCGGCGCGGCGGTCGCCGTCTCGCTCGGGGTCTATGGCCGGGTCCACGAGCCAGCCCGTCGCCCGATCTACACGCTCGGCTTCTCGTCGCCGTTGCCGATGAAGGCGTGGCTGACGACGTTGATCCTGGTTCTCGTCGTCGTCCAGCTGCTCACGGCGCTGTGGATGTGGGGCCGGCTCCCGGGCGTTGGCTCGGCCGGGCCGATGGTCGGGATCGTCCACCGGTGGAGCGGCACGGCGGCGTTCATCATCAGCCTGCCGGTCGCGTTCCACTGCCTTTGGGCACTCGGTTTTCAGTCCGGGGAGACCCGGGTGGTGGTGCACAGCATCGCCGGCTGTGCGTTCTACGGCGCCTATACCTCGAAAATGCTCGGCCTGCGGGTGAAGAACCTGCCTGGCTGGGCGCTTCCACTCCTTGGCGCCGCGGTCCTCACCACCCTGGTCGTCCTCTGGCTCAGCGCGTCGCTGTGGTTCTTCACCCGCACCGGTATCCCGAAGGTCTGAGGAAGGGTTCCCATGACGCAGGACGTCTCCCCCGCTTCCGGTGCCGGACAGCTGACCCGTCGCGCCCTGCCGGCGGTGGTCGTCGTCGTCGCCGGCGCGGCCGCCGGCTATGTGGTCGGCACCAACCACGCCGAGTCGACCGCCGGTCCCGGCGCGAACGCCCGCGAGGTCGACCAGCCCACCGCGGGCGGTGGCGCGGCCGATGGCGGCCCCCAGCCACTCGCGACCCTCGACGAGGTGCCCGCGGGTGGCGGCCTGGTGCTCGAGGACGCCGGCATCGTCCTTACCCGGTCCGAGTCCGACTCCGTGGCCGCCTTCTCCGCCATCTGCACCCACCAGGGCTGCACGGTCAACGAGGTGTCCGGCGGCACGATCAACTGCTTCTGCCACGGGAGCAGGTTCGACGCCGCCACCGGCGCCCCGGTAGCCGGCCCGGCGAAGGCACCGCTCGAGCAGTTCGCGGTCACCGTTCGCGACAACGCCGTCTTCCCGGCCTGAGGACAGGGGGATCATCGTGGACTCCGCCACGTTGCTCGTCAGGACGCCGTCCGAGCAGGTCACATTGGCCGGCGACCGCACGGTCGTGGTCGGCCGGGCACGCGACGCGGACGTCGTCGTCAACCACCCCCGCGTCTCCCGCCGGCACCTGGCGCTGGAGCCGGGCCGCGACGGCTGGCTCGCGAAGGACATCAGCGTCAACGGCGTGTTCCAGGACGGGCAGAAGGTCGCCTCCGTCCGGGTCGGCACCAGCCCTGTCCGCCTCCACCTCGGCGCGGCCAACGGCCCTGAGCTGGTGCTCACCGCGCTGGTCGCGGCCGCCCCGCCGCCGCCGCGGGTCGAGCCGGGCATCGACGAGCTGGAGACCAGGCTCGCCCCCGCGGGTGCCCCGGCCGCCC
>JADGHD010000492.1 GCA_019689615.1 Frankia sp.
CGGCTGATGCCTCTGGCCCGGCTGATGCCTCTGGCCCGGCCGCTGCCCCTGGAGCTGACAGCAGCCGCAGCAGGCGGCGGTGCAGCCGGGCGGCGGCGCCGGGCCGGTCGCGCCACCAGCCGTCCGGGCGGGAGCCGACCATGTTCGCCCCGTCGATCACCCAGGTCTGCTCGGCAGAGTGCGCCATAGCCCGGCCAGAATCCGCGCTACTCATCGGTGGCACAGGCGGTTTGCCATTCGGCGCACGTCCTTCCGGCCCACCACCAGTGACCCAAAGCCGGGCCGATAGCCGGTGATCGTGGGCTGACGGCGTGGGGTAGCCCTCGTGTACCGGGCCAAAGCCCACCGGACGAGCGGCGCGCCGTTTGCCGGCCAATCGGCGCCCATCAGCCCGGGGATCAGCTCCACGCGTGCCCGCCCATCGTCGCGGTCCGTCGCCGTCCGCGGCCCATCTGCCCCCATCGGCACCGACTTTCGGGTCCGACTGGGTGATTCCGTTGGCATGATCGTGCCCCTATCATGTACGCGTCGCCCGGGACTCTTTGGGGTTCCGCGACAAGCGTCCGCGGCAGGCGCACTAGCGGGCGTCACGGCGCACGGAAGCCGCCCCCCGAAGGCCGGCGAACACTGATGAGGGGGCTCGCGAGCCGACAGCCGCTAGCGTGTCGAAGCAGGCGTGACCGTTCGCCGTGTTCTCGTGGTAATACTAGACCCGTGAGTTGTGGGATCGGCTGAGCTGAAGGAGTGTGGCATGGCCCAGAAGACCATCGTCTCGTTGATTGACGATCTCAGCGGCGAAGAGGCCGACGAGACTGTCCGCTTCGGTCTGGACGGCGCGCAGTATGAGATCGACCTCTCCGAGAAGAACGCGACCAAGCTGCGTGAGTCGCTGGCTCCGTTCGTGGGCGCGGCCCGCCGTGCCGGTGGGCGTGCCTCGAGTGGCCGTCGGTCGAGCCGGTCGACTTCTCGCCGTAGCAGCGGAACCGACCGCACCGCCGACATTCGCGAGTGGGCGCGCAGCAACGGTTACACGGTGAGTGACCGCGGTCGTATCGCCCAGAACATCGTCGAGGCGTACGACAAGGCGCACTAGTCCCACTGAACGGGCTGGCTCACCCTGTTCCCGCAGGTGCCCCGCCGATTCGCCTCGACCAGCGATCTATGCCTGGTTTGGTGGCGCCCCCGGATCGGCGGGGCCACGCGCTTGGCCCGCTCGGGGGAGCCGCGATATCCGTTCCGTGGAGTGGGCCGACCGGCCCTGCGGCCGGATCAATGGGCACGCTGACCGTGTAGCCCGACCACGCAAGGCCGGTGCTGGACCAGGCCGGCCGGTCGCGTTCGTGAGCGATGTTGTGCCCCGGTGAGAACCTCACCACGCGGTTGCGTGGCCCGCCGTCACCGCCGCTTCTTCGGTCGTTGCCGCCTCGGGTGACGGCGCGGCTGGGTGGACCGCTGATCGTATTGGGCCCGGATGGCGGGCCAGCGCGGTGGCAGCGCTACTCATGCTCATTGCCGATGTGCTTTCGGCGCCCCGGGGTGGGGTTCACCCCGGGGCCGCACCGCGCCGGCCGCCGGCGACCTTCAGGACGGTAGTCGGCCGCGCATCCAGTCCTCCACCTCCCGGGTGGCCCGGGGGAGCGCCGCCGACAAGTTGCGATATCCGTCCGCGGTGACGAGGATGTCGTCCTCTATCCGTACGCCGATCCCGCGCAGCTCGGGGGGGACGGTCAGGTCGTCCGGCTGGAAGTACAGCCCCGGCTCCACCGTGAGCACCATGCCGGGCACCAGCTCGGCGTCCCGGTAGGCCTGGTCCCGCGCGTGCGCGCAGTCGTGCACGTCCAGGCCCAGCATGTGGGACGTGGAGTGCAGGGTGTAGCGGCGGTGCACCCCGGCCCCCGGGGCCTTCGGGTCCTCCGACAGCGACTCCTCGACGCTCGCCGGCAGCAGCCCCCAGTCGTGCAGCGCCGTCGCGATGACCCGCATCGCGGCCCGGTGCGGGTCCAGGAAGGCGGCGCCCGGCCGCACCGCCTCGATGCCGGCCTGCTGCGCGGCGAGCACCACCTTATAGACCTGACGCTGTACGTCCGTGTACTGCCCATTGATCGGGAGCGTGCGCGTCACGTCCGCCGTGTAGAGCGAGCGGCTCTCCACTCCCATGTCGAGCAGAGCGAGATCCCCGGGCCGTACCGACCCATCGTTGCGAACCCAGTGCAGGGTGGTGGCGTGCGGCCCGCAGGCCACGATCGAGCCATAGCCGACGTCATTGCCGTCAACCCGGGCGCGGCGCCAGAACGTGCCCTCGAGCCAGCGCTCGCCGTTCGGCAGCCGGGCGGCCGCCGGCAGTTCGGCGACGCATTCGCCGAACCCGGTGACGGTGGCGGCGACCGCCTCCTCGATCCGCGCGATCTCGTAGTCGTCCTTCACCAGGCGCAGCTCGGAAAGGACCTGCGCGAGTTCCAGATCGCGGTCCGGCTCGCCGCCGCGGCGGCGAGGGTAGGTGAGCACCGCCTCGTCCACCCGCGGGTCGATTCCGCGCAGAACCCGGGTACGGCCGGGAGCCAGCCGGGAGAGCGCATCCGGCAGTTCGGTCAGTGGCCGGCACTCGATCTCCAGCGCCGCCGACGTCTCGCGGACTCCCGGGCGTGCCCCCACCCACAGCTCGCCGTAGCGACGGTCGGTATAGAAGGCGGAGCTGGACCGGTCGGAACGGTCCGCCAGGTAGAGGATCGCGTCGTGCTCCCCGGCCGGATTCGGCATCAGGAGCAGGACCGCGTCCGGCTCATGACAGCCCGTGAGCCAGAAGAAGTCGCTGCCGGGCCGGAATGGGTAGTCCGTGTCGTTTGCCCGGACCCGTGGGCCACCGGTCGGTATCACCAGCGCGTCGGTCGGGAATCGAGTGCCGAGCAGGGCGCGCCGTTTGGCACTGTAGGGCGCCACGTCGTCGCGCGGTGGCAGGGCGTCGGAGGGCGGAGCCCATCCTGTGGCCATAAACCGGCGGAAGGCAGCGTGTGGCTGCTCGTCGTGGTTGACCTGCCCGCGGTCCCGGCCGCCCGCATGAGCCTCGGCCGACTCCGTGACCGTCGGTGCGGAACCGGTGGCGGCGGATGGTGAGATTTCGCCGGTCCGTGCCGATTCGGGAGCAACAGCCTGGTTCTCGGCCGTTTTGGTGGACGATGCGGTGCCAGCAGTGGTAAGCGCGCCGGGCGCGGGCGCTGAAGGTGAGCTAACGGCGGGCTGAGCACTCATGGGCTTAACGGTAGGCCGTGAGCGACCCGTCCGGTACCGCACCACCCGGCGGGCGAGACGGCCGGAAGCCACCGCGTGCCCGTCACCTACCGGAACAGCGGACGCCGGAACACCGAACAGCCGCGTGGCCGCCGGCCCGGCTGCCGGACATTCCCGGTTCGCTGTTGGGGAGTTACCCGACCGGCGTGGCGTGGTCGACCCGGTGGCCCACCGTCACGCTCGTGGAAGGCGCCGCCGGTCGGCGAGCAACTGTGTTCCATATCTCGATCCGGCGCGTGTCCTTCTGTCCCATCCCGGTCGGCCCACATTCGCCGGGCTCGCGCCGCACCGGGCCTGTTGTGGCTCGGCCGTGGTCGCGCTGTGGGCCCGCCGTGGGCGCCAGCCGCGCGCCGCCGGCCGCCGGGCACGCCGCCGACGCGGACCGGCTGGCCGGTGGACCAGGCCATCCGGCCCTGGCCTGACGGGTATACGACGCCTGTCCCGATCCGACGCGATGGCCCGATCCGTCAAGGATCGTGGTAGGCAGGAAACCGGGGGATACCTGACTGGCGCCACCTGACGCCGGTAGCGGGGGTGAACCCCGGCGCGGGCTTGCCGGGCCGGGGCGACCGGGCACCGGGGAGGCCGAGCTCGGCCGCCGAGGATCATGTCCACGGCGGACGGGGCGGCTTCCCTGGAAGGGAAGGCGGTACCTGGGAATGACGTGGCCACGGGAGGCGCGACCACTCGGCGGACGGCGGTCCGTGCCGGGCGACTCCGGGCGGCCTGGCTCCGGGCACCGCGGCGGTTCCGGCCGCGGCGGCGGCCAGGGCGGCCCACCCCCACGCCGCCCCCGCCCGGGCGGCCCGGACGACGACGGGTACGACCGATACCGCAG
>JADGHD010000493.1 GCA_019689615.1 Frankia sp.
TTATTTTTTTATTTTCGATCTGCTGGGGGGGGCGCCCCCCGGGGGCGGGGCGGGCAGCCCGCCATCACCGACCGATCCGGCCGCAACACGGTGCGCCGGTTGGGCGGCCGAGACGCAGGTCGCCGAATCGTCGGCTGGGGCTATCGGAGCCGTGGCTGACGATTCACGCCGTCATGGGCGGGCCCGCCGCCTCGGTTGCCGCGCTGGGCGTAGGACAGACCGATCCGCTGCGCCATCGACGGGGTCTGGTCGAGCGACTCCCAGATGGCGCGCACGGTGCCCTGGATACCCTCAGGTCGCCGGCTCGCGATCTCCGCCGCAAGCTCGGCGGACCGGGGCCACAGCTGCTCCCGAGGAACGACTTCGGTGACGATGCCGATCCGCAGCGCCGTCTCGGCCGTGATCCGCTCGTCGTTGCCCAGCAGGGCCCACCGCAGCACGTCACCCAGCGGGATGTTGCGGGCCAGCATGCCCACCGGTTCCAGTGCCGAGACCATGCCCCCGCTGGCATGCGGGTCGAAGAAGGTCGCATCCTGCGAGCAGATGATGACGTCGCACTCGTTGAGGAAGTACATCGCCCCGCCAGCGGCCATGCCGTGCACGGCGGCGATCACCGGTTTCCAGACGAGTTGCTTGCGCGGGCCGAGCAGGACGCCGGGGTCCTCCTGGTTCCAGATGCCCTTCTTGGTCCACCAGGGCCCCTCCTGGATGTCCATCCCAGTGCAGAAGGCGCGATCGCCAGCGGCCCGCAGGACGACGGCGTGTACCGCGTTGTCCTCGCGGATCTCCCGCCACACCGCGGCCATCTCCAGCGTCATCGTCTCGTTGAACGCGTTGAGCCGCTCGGGCCGGTTCAGGGTCACCGTCGCGACGTGGTCGTCGACGTCATAGAGCACCGTTGTCAGGTCCTTGAGCGCCATGTGGCTCCTTTCATCCGTCCCGGTGCTCCCAGGACGGTCGTGGTCTGGGTCGCGCGTTCGGCCGTGTCGCTGGGAGGTGCCTCAGATGCCGAGCCGACGGCGCAGCTCTGGCCTGGCGACCTTGCCCATGGCGTTGCGCGGCAGCGCGTCGACGATCTCGAGGCGTTCTGGCAGCCGGCGCCGGTTGAGCCCGGCGGCGAGCGCGTGCTCGCACAGGTCGGCCAGCGTGGGCGGGGCACTGGGATCGGCTGGTACGACAACGGCGCACACCCGCTCGCCCGTGACCGGGTCGGGGACACCGAGGACCGCCAGTTCGGCCACGTCCGGGTGGTCGGCAAGTCGCTCCTCCACCTCACGGGCGGAGATGTTCTCCATGTTGCGGATGATCACGTCCTTGAGCCTGCCGGTAACCGTGAGGTAGCCGTGCTGGTCGATGGTGCCGAGGTCCCCGGTGCGGAAGAAGCCAGCCTCGTCGAACGCGTCGGCATCGAGCGCGCTGTCGACGTAGCCGACCATGAGCTGCGGCGCGCGCACCCGGATCTCGCCGACCTCCCCAGCCGGCGCCCGGGAGCCGTCAGGGCGCACGATGACGACCCGCACGCCCTCGCCAGGCCGGCCCTCGGTGCGGGCGTGGTCCTCGTCGTTGTCGTACATGCTGACCCAGCACACGTTCGGGCACTCGGTCAGCCCGTAACCGGAGACCACGCCGGCGCCGAGACTATGGAGCGCCTGGGTATGCAGCGTGGGCGGGCGCGGCGAACCGCCGCACAGGAAGGCCCTTGCGGTGGGAAACAGCGGGACGCGCGGGTTCTCAGCCTGCCGGGCCAAGTATGTCTGGATGAACGGCACACCCGAGCCGACCAGGGTGACGCCATGGCGGGCCAGCAATTCCGGCGTGCTTGCCGCGTCGAACAACTCGCTGGTGATGACCATGCTGCCGCGGCGCAGCGCGGTGACGACGTGGATGATGCCACCAATGTGGGCGAGTGGCGCGAGAACCCCGGCCCGGTCGGCATCCGTCACCCTCAGCGCGTCGCTGAACGTGGCGGACGCGGCGATCAGTGCCCGGTCGGTGTGCCGGGCGCCCTTCGGTGCCGACGTGGTTCCGGATGTGTAGAAGATCCACCTCACCGGGCCGGTGTAGCCGCGCCAGTCGGTGTCTTCGCCCGGGGTTACGGCCGTCGCTGACGGCTCGGGCGGCAGGGCCGCGGGGTCGCCGCCAGCGAGCTCGGCCACGTCGACCACCTCAAGCCCGGCCGTCTGACTGCTGATGGCGTGGGCCATGGCCAGGTGGTCGAAGCCGCGGAAGGTGCCGGTCACGACGAGCAGCCGTGTGCCCGCCTGCCGGCAGATGAACTCGACTTCGGGCCTACGTAGCATCATTACCAGCGGGTTCTGCACGGCGCCGAGCCGGCACAGCGCCATCGCCAGCACGATCGTGCGGACCCGGTTCGGCAGCTGCCAGGAGACGACGTCGCCGCGCTCGACGCCGCGCGCGGCGAGCCCGGCGGCCAGCCGCTCGGCGGCGTCGCGTAACCCGGCGAACGTGATCTGCTCGCTCGTGGAGTCCACGGCGAAAAGAGCGTCCGGGGCCGCCTCGGCCCGCCGCAGGACCAGCTCCCACAGCGACGCCCCGCCAGGCACGCTCACTGGCCTGCCGGCCCGGCCGGGGCCGGAGCGGCGGACCCGCTCAGTTCAGCCTTCAGCTCACGCTTGAGGATCTTGCCCGCCGGGCCGAGCGGCATCGTGTCGCGGAACTGGAAGCCACGCGGCTGCTTGTAGCCGGCGAGCTGCTCGCGGGCGAGCTGGCGCAGGTTGGCCTCGAGGGCCTGTGGCGTGATGTCGCCCTTGGGCACGACGACCGCGATCGGGGTCTCGCCCCACTCCGGGTCGGGCTTGCCGACGACGGCCACGAGGTCGACGTTGGGATGCCCGCCGAGCACGCGCTCGATCTCGGCCGGGTAGACGTTGAAGCCACCGGAGATGATCAGGTCGGTCTTGCGGCCGACGATGTGGAGGTAGCCGGCCTCGTCGAGGCGGCCGAGGTCGCCGGACCACAGGCCGTCTGGCCGGAACGTCTCGGCCGTCGCCTCGGGCCGGTTCCAGTAGCCGCGCGCCACCGAGTCGGCCCTGATCACGATCTCGCCGACCTCGCCGGGGGGCAGCTCGGCGCCGGACTCGTCGACGATGCGGATCTCGGCGTGCGGGGTCTCCCGGCCGCAGGAGGTGCGCAGCGACTCGGCGCCGGCGACGATCGCGCGGTGGTCCTCGGGGGTCAGGATCGTGACCTGGCCGCCGGCCTCGGTGAGGCCGTAGCGCTGCTGCAGGTCGCAGCCCAGCTTGACCATCGCCTCCTCGGCGAGGCCGGGCGGTACCGGCGCCGAGCCGTAGCTGATCCGCCGCAGGCTGGACACGTCGGTGTAGGGCCGGGAGTCCAGCTCACGCAGGGTCCTGATCAGCATGGTGGGGATGAAGGTCGTCATCGTGACCCGGTGCCGCTCGATGGCGTCGAGCACCGCGACCGGGTCGAACCGGGGATGGATCACCATCGTCTGGCCCAGGTACATCCAGGACAGCGTCCGCAGCGTGCCGCCGGCGGTGAAGAACGGCGTGGTCGCCAGGAACACGTCGCCGTGGTGCGACTCGGTGGAGATCGTGGTGTCCAGGACCTGCGAAATCAGGCCGCGATGCTCGTGGGCGACCGCCTTGGGCCGGCCGGTCGTGCCGCTGGTGTAGAGCAGGATGTGGATGTCGCGCTCGGTGAGGGCCGCCGGGGTCGGGTCGACGGCGCGGCCGGCATCCAGCGCCTTGGCGTAGCTGACGCCGATCGTGTCGCCGCCGATCTCTACCACCACGTCAAGCCCGGCCAGCGGGGCGCCGAGCGCGGCCACCTGATCGGAATGGATGATCGCGGCACGGGCGCCGGAGTCCGCGACGACGTACTCGACCTCCGGCTGCGAGAGCCGGATGTTGACCGGCACCAGCACCAGGCCGGCCTTGGCGAGCCCGTAGACGATCTCCGGCCATTCGGGGGTGTTGCGGGCACAGACAGCGACCCGGTCGCCCGTGCGCAGGCCGCGGGCGAGCAGGTACGTGGCGATCCGGTTCGCCCGCTCGTCGAGGGCCCGCCAGGTGAGTTCGGAGTCTTCGTACACCACCGCGACCTTGTCGCCGTAGCGGC
>JADGHD010000494.1 GCA_019689615.1 Frankia sp.
CGAGACGCCCAGCCATCGGCTGCATCGACTTACGCGCCCCGTCCATCAGCAGCCCACGCACATACAGCTCACCGGTCGCTCGCTGATCCGCCCGCGGCAATCCCAACCCCTCGGCCTCGATCGACGCCTGGCCCATGCAGCACCCGATCTACGCCACCCTGGCATGGTCGATCGGCCTTCTGATCATCTTCGTTCCGACCGCCATCATCCTGTATCGGCGCCGCGCCGCCCACTGACCCGGAACGACCGAACACCTCCGTCAACCGCCACTGGTCACCCTTGCCGCGGCCGACGCCGCCGCTGGGACCGGTGAAGTACTACGCGTGGATGTTTGGCGCGCAGCTCTGGCCCCGCCCGCGTGAGCGGCCCGCCTCCCTCGCGTCGAGGGGGATGCGGGCCGCTTTCGCGCGCCCGGATCTTGTGCTGGGGCCGGTGCGGACGACGGGTCCGTGATTCAGCCGCGGGCGGCCCACTCCTCACGGCTGATCGCGTAGATGCTGCGGGGCTGCCCGTCACGGTCGGTTGGCCCTTCGGCCAGGGTCAGGCCGAGCTTCTCGGCGACGCGGATGGACGCGGCGTTCTCCGGGTGGATGATGCTGATCACTCGCTCGCGGCCGAGTTCGGTGAACGCGTACTCAAGCGCGGCCGCGCCGCCTTCGGTCGCAATTCCCTCGCCCCACCGGTCCCGCCGGACGGTCCAGGCGACCTCGATGCCGGGCCATCCGTGTTCCTCGTACAGCCCTGCCCGGCCGAGGAACTCGCCTGTCTCCCGCTCCTCGATAATCCACATCCCGAAGCCTTTCAGCGCCCAGTGGCCGATCTGGAACGCGGTGTGCCGCCACACAGCGCCTTCGCTCGACGGCGAGCCGGTGTAGCGGGACATGTCCGGATGCAGCGCCATCTTCAGGTACGGCTCAACATCGGAAAGCCGCCATCCCCGTAAGATCAGCCGCGGTGTGATGATCGACGGGATGGAGTGAACGTCGGGATCGCCGAATTCAAGGGGCATGCGGTCTCCCAGCAGGCAACGCAAGAGCCAGATCGCTGATCATCTGGCCGAGCGAGCAGACGTCCGGATCAGACTCCCACGGTTGGAGCTCGCGCCATACCCCGCCCAGCGCGGAGACGATCGTCGAACTCAGGTGCCCGGCCGGCACGGCTACCGCTTCCCGCGCCGCGGCGACGGCCGCCGACGGGTCCGGCCGGTCGCGGTGGAGATGAGAACTCGCGAGCGCGAGCAGGGCATGACTGCGCTCTTCGTGATGCCCCGGCTCTATCGAATCGATTGCCTCCCGGGCGTACCGCTCGCCGTGCTCGCCGTCACCGAGGGACACCAGGCACACGGCTGAGAACATCGCCGCGCTGCCTGCGCTGAAGGGAGAGCTTCCCGGTTTCGGATGCGTAGCCTTCGGTATTCCCGCCTGCATCGCCTGCAGGGCCGTGGCGGTTTCGGCCGGTCGACCGCGCCTTGCCTGTGCTCGTGCCTCATACGCAGCGAGGCGCGCGGCGACATAAGCGGGGGCGGTCCCGCGCGCCTGCGCGGCGATGAGGGCAGCGTCGTCCCACCGGTGGGTGTAGAACGCGATGCTGGAGCGCAGAGCAGCTATCGACGCGAGCAGGACGTCGTCGTTGGTCTCAACCGTGTATCGCTCGGACAGGTCGGTGAAGCGTCGGGCGTCGCGATAGTGGCCCGTGGCGAATGCCAGCCGGCCGAGGTAATAGGTGAGCTGGCCTCCGAGCCTCGTTGCCCTGTGCAGGTCGACGATCGACAGGCGCCCCTCGAGCATCGTCTCGACCTGGCGCCATCTCCCGGACGTCTCTTTGATCAGCTCCGGGGGCGGTGTCCGGTCGAACGTCGACGCAAGCTCGAGAAGGTCGTCCTCCAGCTCCGACAGGGTGACTGCCGAGGATGTCCCGTCGATGCGCCGCAGCGTCTCGATGGCCAGCAGCGAGAGGCTGGCGAACTCACGCCTGTCCGTGGTGTCCTCCCTATCGTGACCTGCGGCAGCCCGCAGGCTGCGGTCAAGGTTCCCCGTCGACGTCTGTGGTGCGGTGGTCGTCAGGCGGATTCTGATGGCGGTGTCTTCCATCATGGCCTTCTGCCACAGGGCAACCAGTTCACCTTCGGCCGTCAGGGCACGGTCAAGGGCTTCAACCGTCTCCATGCTGGGCAGTGGTGCCGGCTTGCCGGCCCGCTGCCCCCGCACCGCGGATCGGACGGTCGCCCGGATATCGGCCTGCTGCCAGTCGGGGGTCATCTGCCTGGCCAGCTTGGAGATGTCCATGCCCCGCTCGGTCATGAGCTCCTGGGCACGGGTGTAGTAGCGGTCCCGGGCGGGCCGGGAGTGCTGGTCGTCAGCCTGCACGTGGCTCCCCTCGCGCCGGCCGTGTAGGTGGGTGGGAACGTTCCCGCCCACCGGGTGGGAATGGTTCCGATCTGTCGCCGTCTTGCAGCGCAGTGTGTCATAGGCGACACGCGGCGGGAACACGCAGAGCTCGTGCGTGACCAGAGGCTGCGGGTGAGGTGGAGGTGGCTCCACCCTTGACTCCCAGGAAGGGATCACCATGTGCGACGTGAACCACCACGGTTTCACCCGGCCCGGCTACCTCATCGACGTGAAGGCTGAGAGCATCGCCGCCGAAGGCGCGCTGTTCACCCGCGCGCTCGCCCACCACGCCGAGGTGGGGCTGTCCACGGAGCAGATCCGCGGCCTGCTCGACATCTCCCGGGAGTACCACGCCCGGCAGGTGCAGATCCGTCTGCGGATGGCGCAGCTCGCCGAGCAGGCCGAGCAGAAGCGCGGACGGCTCACTCCCGCCCGGCTGGCCGAGCGCAAGCCCCTGCTCGACGAACGCGCCGAACTCTTCCGCGCCGACGAGGAACTGTTCTTCACCTACGCCGCACGCGGACAAGAACTGCTCACCGACGAGCAGCTTGACCTGATCTCCGACATCTACCACGCGGAGAAGGACGAGGGCCTGGCCGTGCTGGCGCCGGCGCTGCGCGGCGCGGTCGGACCGACGTTCACCTTCCGGCCGACGGAGGTGGCGTCCTGACCGGGTCTCGGCAGGCCGCTGCGGCGGCCGAGTGGCTCCAGCGCGGCCGGTTTGCAGGCGCCTCGGTGCAGGAGCGCCGAGCGGCGGAACAGCGCCTCCACCACATCCGTGACCGTGTCCTGGCCGGAGCTCGCATCAGCCCGGGCGATCACGTGGTTGATGTCGGCGCCGGCACTGGGCTGCTCACCCTCGCCGCGCTCGCCCGCGTCGGCCCCCGCGGCCAGGTCAACGCCGTCGACCGCGCCCGACCAGCCCTCCGGGAAATCCGCCCGGCCCTCGGCGGAGGCAGACTCTGCGCCGTCGTCGCGGACGCCGCCAACCTTCCACTCCCTGATGCCAGCGCTGATGCTGTGGTCACCCGAAGCGTTCTGATCTACCTGGACAACCTTCCCGGTGCGCTCCGGGAAGCCGCTCGCATCCTGCACCCCGGCGGACGCCTGTCCGTCTTCGAACCCGTCAACGCCCGCCGCGTCCACGATGCCGACCTACCAGGCATCACCCTGCCGGAACTCCGGGCACTCCAGACGGCAGCCAACCAGGCCACCCCGGCAGCCCGCACCATGACCGCCTTCAACGAACACACCCTTATCAGCCACGCCGCACACGCCGGCTTCCACATCGACCCGATCGACCTGGACACCGTCACCACCACCCTTGACGACCGGGCAGCCGTCGACGCTCACCTGAACCGCCGCCCCCACCCGGGAGCACCGACGCCCCTCGAAACCGCCGCCACAGCACTCGGCGTCGACTTCGCCCGCCGCTACCGGCACGCCTGGCATCAGGCCGTCGACCAGAGACCGATTACCTACACCACCCCCGTCCTCTACCTCACTGCCACCATCACCAGCTGAACCGACAGCGTCGGGAGCCCACGGAAAGATGGCTAACGGCCATCCTCCGCGGGCTCCTGCGCGTCGTCGTTCACTACGGGCACCGTCGCCCCGTCGACGGCAAACCGGACGCGGTGGTCCGCCGGATCGGCAGCCGGGTCACCTCGAGGGGAGGCAGCAATGCACGAGGACGACAACAACTGAAC
>JADGHD010000495.1 GCA_019689615.1 Frankia sp.
GGGGCTCGGTGTTGTGTATACTCGACAGGGCCCCGCCGCCCACTCCTGCCCGGCCGGCACCGCCAGCACCTGGGGCACCGCTGGCGGCGCCGCTGCCGCGGCCGGCACGGGGAGGGCCGCCCGGCCGCGGCTGGACGCCCACGCCAGGAGCGGGGTGCTGCTCGGCACCGGGCTGATGGCGGTCACTCAGCTCACGATGGTCGCGATCATGACGATGACGCCGGTGTTCATGCACGACCACGGCCACGGGACCTCGGCGTCGGGCGCCGTCATCGCCGCGCACGTCGCCGCCATGTTCCTGCCGTCCCCGGTCACCGGGCGGCTGGTCGACCGTTTCGGCTACCAGGCGGTGGCCGCCGTCGCCGCGGTCACCCTGCTGGCCGCCGGGCTGATCGCCGCGCTCGCCCCGGCTGGCTCCGTCGTCCTGCTCGCCGTCGCGCTGGCCCTGCTCGGCCTCGGCTGGAACTTCGGCCTGCTCGCCGGCACCACGCTGATCACCGACGCCGCCCCGGTATCGGTCAGGGCGGCCGTGCAGGGCAGGGTCGACCTCCTGATCGCGATCGCCGCCGCGGTCGGCGGCCTCGCCTCGGGCGTGGTGGTCGACAGCGCCGGCTACCCGGTGCTGACGCTCTCCGGCGCCGCGCTCGCGTTCACCCTGCTCGCGTTCATCGCGGCGACCCCGCCGCGCTCCCGGCCGGTCGTCCCCGCCGCCAGCAGGTGGTGACCACCGGTCCCGTCGCCGCCACGGACGGCTGACGGCCCCGTGGCCATCCGGCCGCCTGGGCGTGCCGTGGTGGATCTACCCGCTGACCGGGCACCTTGCTAGCGTCCCGGCCTCGGTCGTGCCGAGGCTCCGCTGTCGGTCAGGACCCGGCCCTGCCATGACATCGACGCCACCACCCGAGCCCGACCGCCCGACGGCTGGCCGTCGCCGGCAAACGTCGGTCCCGCCCGCGCCGGCCACGGCAGACTGGCCGCACGGCGCCAGGCCTTTGCCTGACCTGGAGCTGCTGGCGCAGATGTTCGACAACGCGCCGATCATTTTCTCGGTGCTGGACCGTGATCTTCGGGTGCGCGCGGTCAACCAGGCCTGGAGCAGGGCGACCGGCATACCGATCGACCACGCGGTCGGCACGCGCACCCCGGACTGGTACCCGGACGTCGACCCCGGCCACTGGACGAGGCTGCGGTACGTGCTGAACAACGGTCGGGTGATCCACGACGACGTCGTCGCCAAGCATCCCGGGCGCGACGGGCCACGGCTGTGGCGGATGACCGCCTACCCGTTGCGGGACGCGGCTGGCGACATAACCGCCGTCGGCGTCGCCGCGGTGGACGTGACCGAGGAATGTCGCGCTCAGGCTGAGCGGGACCGGGTGCTGCGGCAGCTGCGGCTGCTGAGCCAGGCCAGCCGCATCCTCGGCGCATCGCTCGACCTCTCCCGGACCCTGCAGGAGCTGGTCCGGCTGGTCGTGCCGGAGTTCGCCGACGTCTGCGGGCTCATGTTGGCCGACAGACCGGTCGCGCTCGGCTCCGAGCCCCGTCGGCTTCTCATGCGCTGGGTCGTCTG
Source organism: Frankia sp. (assembly GCA_019689615.1). Taxonomy (GTDB): domain Bacteria; phylum Actinomycetota; class Actinomycetes; order Frankiales; family Frankiaceae; genus Pseudofrankia. The sequence continues at coordinate 1,571 of JADGHD010000495.1, forward strand.
GGAACGTTCGCCGCATCTGCCCGACCTACCGGCGGAACTGGCGCGGATGAACGTGAACACCGAGGTGGACGTGACCGGGTCGCCGTTCGCGGCGGTGATCACTCGCCGCAGGCCGACCCTGATCGACCGGACTCGCCACCCGCGGCTGCCGGGGCCGGAGGAACTGCAGCACCTAACGCGGTTCTACCGAATTCGCTCGACCATCGCCGTTCCGCTGCTGGTCGGCATGGAGTGCCTGGGCTGCGTCGCCTTCTCGGTCGCCGGCGCCCGGCGGTACAGCGAGCGGGACATCGAGACGGCGATGGAGCTGGGTGGCCGGATCGCCGCCGCGATCGCCAACGCCCGCGCCTACGAGCTGCAGCAGACCGCGGCGATCACGTTGCAGCGCGCGCTGCTGCCCCGGGAGATCCCGCCGCTGCCCGACCTGGAGCTCGTCTGGCGCTACCACGCCGGCAGCGGCGGCACCGAGGTCGGCGGCGACTGGATCGACGTCCTCCCGCTGTCCGCGGGCCGGGTGGCACTGGTGATCGGCGACGTCATGGGCCACGGCCTGAGCGCCGCCTCCGCCATGGGGGAGCTGCGCGCCGCCAGCCGCACCCTGACCCTGCTGGAGCTGCCACCAGCCGAGTGCGTGCGCAAGCTGAACGCGATCGCCCTCGGGCTCAACACGATCGCGAGCGTGATCTACGCGGTCTTCGACCCCGGACCGCGCACGCTGACCTTCACCAACGCCGGGCACCTGCCACCCGCGATGATCCGCCCAGACGGCACCGCCACCCTGCTGGACGGCGCTGACGGGATCCTGCTCGGGGTCGCCGAGTGCGCCACCGCCGACAACGCCTTCACCGAGCGCCGCTTCCCCTTCCCGCCCGGTTCGACCCTCGCCCTCTACACCGACGGGGTCGTCGAGTCGCCCACTCTCGACGTCAGTGAGGGCAGCCGCCGGCTGATGCGCGTCCTCGCCGAGGCCGACGACCTGGGGAGCGCCGCAGATCGCCTGCTCGCCCTCTACGACCGCGGCGCCGGCTATGACGACGACGCGTCGCTGCTGCTCGTCCGGGCGCACCCGGCGCGCCAACCGGCGGTGCCCGGCCGCGGCCCAAGACGTACCGGCCGGCGGGTGTCCACGCGCCGGTGACCAGCCGACACGGCTGCCATCGGTCGCGTCGGCCAGGTCAGCAAACCTAACGTCTACTTCAGGTTGTCGCGGTTGATCGGGACGTGGCTGCCGAGGGAAACGGATGGCGGCCGGGAGGCGGAGGGTGCACGGGCTGCAGGGGGCACGGGCGAACAAGGACCTGACCGTGAGCGAGTTGTCCGCGCGCAGCGGCGTGGCGCCGTCGGCGTTGCGCTTCTATGAGTCGCAGGGCCTCATCACCGCCGCGCGCACGGCCGGCAATCAGCGCCGCTACCAGCGCCACGTGCTGCGCCGTCTGGCCTTCATCCGGGCGGCGCGCAACGTCGGGCTGACGCTGGAGGAGATCCGCGCGGCGCTGGCCACCTTGCCCGACGGCCGCACGCCCACCCGTGCCGACTGGTCCCGGCTGTCGGCGGCCTGGCGTGACCGCCTGGACGAGCAGATCGCCGCGCTCGTCCGGCTCCGCGACGGGCTGGACGCGTGCATCGGCTGCGGCTGCCTGTCGCTGGACCGCTGCGCCTTGTCGAACCCAGGCGACGTCGCCGCCGCCTCGGGGCCTGGCCCCGCCTACCTCCCGAGGGCCCTGCGCGCCCCCAGCCCTCGCGCTCCCCGCGTCCCGGCGGCGGGGGAGACGGCGCGGGAGCAGAAGCCGGGCGACGGCTGCCGGGCCTGCGAGCCCTAGCCGACCAGGGCCACCGCTCGGACCGGGAAGGTGCCCATGCCGCGCACGCGAGCCGGCAGTGCCGTCAGGCGCAGCGGCTCGTCATCGGGCAGCTGGTCCAGCGCGGTGAGGTGCTCGATGATCGGGATGTTCGCGCCGAGCAGATTGTGGTGCGCCGGGCGGTGCGGGTCGTCCACGTTGTCGATGTTCAACGAGTCGATGCCGACCAGCAGCACACCCGCCGAGACCAGCAGATCCACGGTGGCGGCCGCCAGATAGGGGGCCGGCCCGAAGTACCGGTCGCTGCCCCAGTGCACGGCGTGACCGGTGTGCACCAGCACCGCGTGCCCGGCCAGCCGCTCGGGCTCGGGGAACGCGTCGGGCTCCACCGCGCGCCGGCCGAGGGCGCGCACGAGCACCGCCGGGACGTCGACCAGCCGTTCCAGCGGGAGTTCGGCGACGTCCGGGCCGTCGTCGTGGAAATGGAACGGCGCGTCCAGGTAGGTGCCGGTGTTCGCGACCATCGTGATCTTGGCGATGTGGAACGACACCCCGGTGCCGAACCGGGCGCCGCTGCTCTCCCGCGTCGTGTGCGTGCGGATGCTGGGCGCTGGCAGGCCCGGGTAGGTCACCGTCCCGTCACTGATGGGATGCGACAGGTCGACGATGCGCCGCGTTCCCGGCATCGGTGGCTCTCCTCTTCCGTGTCTCTTTGGCCGCTCC
>JADGHD010000496.1 GCA_019689615.1 Frankia sp.
CGACCCGCCCGCGCCCGGCGGCGACGACGTGCCAGCAGCTCCCGGTGGCGCCGTGGCCACAGCGGCGGGCGGCGCCGGGTGAGCGCGGTCGCCGTCGCGGCCCTGCTGGACGTGCTGGTCGGGGAGCCGCCGCCGCGCGCCCACCCGGTCGTCTGGATGGGCGCCTACCTCGGGCGCGTCGGCGCCAGGCTGCCCGCCGCGCCGGCCCCGTGGGCGACGGCGGCCGGCGGGCTGGCGCTGACGCTGGGCATCGCCGGCTCCGCCGCGGCGGCCGGGCTGGTGGCGCGCTCGGCGCTGCGGCTGCCGGCCCCGGCGCGTGCCCTGGCCGAGGGCGCGGTGCTGTGGACGCTGGGCTCGGGACGGCTGCTCGCCGACGAGGTCGCCGCCGTCGAGGACGCGCTCGGGCATGGGCTGGACGCCGGCCGGGAGCGCCTGGCCAGGATCGTCAGCCGGGACCCGAGCCGCCTCGACGCCGCCGACGTGCGCGCCTCGGCACTGGAGTCGCTGGCCGAGAACCTGTCGGACTCCGTGGTGGCCCCGCTGTTCTGGTACGCCGTCGCCGGGCTGCCCGCCGCCGCGGCCTACCGGTTCGTCAACACCGCCGACGCGATGTGGGGCTACCGCACCCTGCGCTGGGAGTACGCCGGCAAGGCCGCCGCGCGCGCCGATGACGCGCTCAACCTCGTGCCGGCCCGGCTCACCGCGTTCGCCCTGCTCGCCGTCGCCCGCGCGCCTCGGCCCGCCTGGGCGCGGCTGGGCGCCGAGGCGGGCCGCACGCCCTCGCCGAACAGCGGCTGGCCCATGGCGGCCCTGGCGCTCGCGCTCGACCTGCGCCTGCCCAAGCTCGGCCACTACGTGCTGAACAGGCCCGGCCGCCCGCCCGCGCCGGCCGACACCGCGGCGGCGCTGCGGCTGTTCACCCGGGCCGCCGCCGTCGCCGTCACGCTGGCGGCGGCCGCCAGCCACCGCCGGACCGGCGGGCCGCGGCCCCGGGTCAGGCGAGGCCGCCGGTCACCAACGGCAGGCCAGGCGGCGGGCCGTCGGTGACGAGGCGGCAGACTGCGGCCAGGTCCAGGTGCGCCTCGACGAGGTCGGCCAGCTCGTCCAGCCGCCGCTGACGGACGGCGGCGAAGCTGATCCCGCCCGGCGCGTACTCCGCGCCGGTCAGGCCCGCGACCTCGGCCAGGAACGCCTCGCGGAACGCGTCGCCCTCCAGGCTGCCGTGCCACATCGTGCCGAACACGGCGCCGTGGCGGGCGCCGCCGAGGAACGGCTGCTCGCCCTCGCCGACCCGCACCCGGCCGTGGTGGATCTCGTAGCCGGACGCCGGCACGCCGAGCGCGCTCCCGGTCGGCAGCCGCAGCACCTTGCGCTCGCCGAACGTCGTGACCGCGTCGAGCAGCCCGAGCCCGTCGGCGCCGGCCCCGGGCTCGCCCTCGACCCCGAGCGGGTCCTCGATCCGCCGGCCCAGCATCTGGAAACCGCCGCAGATCCCCAGCACCGCGCCGCCGGCCGCGACGTGCCGGCGGATCGCCTGGTCCAGGCCGCGCGCCCTCAGCCAGGCCAGGTCGGCCAGCGTGCCGCGGGTCCCCGGGAGCACCACGAGGTCGGCCGACGCGAGCGCGCGCGGCGTGTCCGCGAGCGTCAGGTCGACGCCGGGCTCCAGCGCGAGCGCGTCGACGTCGGTGGCGTTGCTGATCCGCGGCAGCCGCACGACCGCCACCCGCAGCGGCCGGGCGGCGTGGCCGGGGCCGGGCGCGCCGTCGACGGCGAGCGTGTCCTCCGAGTCCAGCCACAGCCCGGGCGCCCAGGGCAGCACGCCGAGCACCGGCCGGCCGGTCAGCTCCTCCAGCCGCCGCAGCCCCGGCCGCAGCAGCGCCACGTCCCCGCGGAACCTGTTGATGACGAACCCGGCCACCAGCGCCTGGTCGGCGGCGTCCAGCAGGGCGAGCGTCCCGAACAGCGACGCGAACACCCCGCCGCGGTCGATGTCGGCGACGACCACGGTCGGGATCCGGCCGTGCTGGGCCAGCCCGAGGTTGACGAAGTCGCGCTCCCGCAGGTTGATCTCGGCGGCCCCGCCGGCGCCCTCGCAGACCACCACGTCGTAGCGGGCCGCCAGGTCGTCGAACGCCGCGAACGCCGCCGTGCGCAGATGTTCCCGCCCCGAGGTGAACTCGCCGGCGCGCAGCCGCCCGGCGGGCTGGCCGAGCAGAACCACGTGGCTGGTGTGGTCCGAGCCGGGTTTGAGCAGGACCGGGTTCATCGCGGCTTCCGGCTCGGCGCCGGCCGCCAGCGCCTGAACCCACTGGGCGCGCCCGATCTCCGCGCCGTCGGCGGTGACCATCGAGTTGTTCGACATGTTCTGCGCCTTGAACGGCGCCACCCGCGCCCCACGGCGCGCCAGCGCCCGGCACAGCCCGGTGGTCACGACGGATTTCCCGGCATCCGACGACGCCCCGGCCACCAGCAATCGCCCATGCACGCCCCGACCCTAGCCAGCCGGCACGCAACGGGGGGAATCCGGAACAGGCGACCGGGGCGGCCGGCGGGCCGCGCCCGCCTTGTCGCGGGGCTTCGCGTCAGATCGGGTAGACGACGCCGGTGAGCTGCTGGGAGACCTCCCAGAGCCGGGCAGCGGTCGTGGGCTCGCGCGAGGCGGGGTTGGAGGAGACGACGACCGGATGGCCGGTCATCTTCAGCAGTCCGGACGGGCCGTAGTACTCGCCGCCCCTGGCGGCCGGGTCGACGGCGGCCCGCAGGATCGGCAGGGCTCCCTTGTGGGCCGAGTGCACGATCGGGTTGGGGACGTGGTCGATGAACCGCTTGAGGCGGCGGCGGACCGGGCCGGTGAACCCGCCGCCCACCTCGGTGTTCGCGCCGCCGGGGTGCGCGGCGAGCGAGCGGGCGCGCGCGCCGGCCGCGGCCAGCCGGCGCTGCAACTCGTAGGCGAACAGCAGATTGGCGAGCTTCGAGCGGCCGTAGCCGCGTAAGGGCCGGTAGCCCCGGGTGTAGTCGAGGTCGTCGAAGTCGAGCCGTCCGAGCCGGTGCCCGTTGCTGCCGACCGTCACGACCCGCCCGGCCTCGGCGGCGAGCACCGCCGGAAGGACAAGGCCGGTGAAGACGAAGTGCCCCAGGTGGTTGACCCCGAAATGCAGCTCGAAACCGTCCTCGGTCCGGCCGTACGGGACCATGATGACGCCGGCGTTGTTCACCAGCACGTCGATGACCGGGCGCTCGGCGCACAGCGTCTCGGCCGCCTTGCGCACCGACGCGAGCGAGCCGAGGTCAAGGTCCAGCGTGGCCAGGTCGGCGTCGGGGGCGACGGCCCGGATCCGGGACACCGCGTCCGCGGCCCTGCCCGCGTTGCGGCAGGCCAGCACCACGGTCGCGCCGCGGGTGGCGAGCACCTTGGCGGCCTCGAAGCCGATGCCGGAGTTCGCGCCGGTGATGACGGCGGTCTTCCCGCGCATGTCGGGAGCGTCGGCCGCGCTCCAGCGTCGTCGCCCGGATGTTCCCACCATGACGGCCTCCACGAGGTCGAGACGGCTGCGCGGTTGGGCCGGCGGACCACGAGCCGGAGCACGGCGCCGCCGACTGACACGTGACCATAGAACGCGACCACCGCTGGGCGGAAATCTGCTTTTCAGCAGATTCGGTGCGGCCACCGGAGCCGAGCCCCTGGCCGGCCGGCCGGGGTGAACCGCCCGGGATGTGCTGTCGGCCCCGTGACATCCGGTCTGTGCTGATCGGGCAGAACCGATCCCGTCGCCGCCGCGTCCAAGCACCCAACGGCGCGAGCAGCGCCGCAGGAGCACACTGCGCGGTAGATCGAGGGGAGCGCGGCGATGACGCCAGCACGGGCCGCGGATGAACAGCGCACGGCGAGTGCGCCAGGACCGGACGAGGGTGGCGGGCCGGCGGCGTCGGCCGGGCCGGGCGCCGGGCCGGCGACGGTGACCAGGCAGCGCGGCGCCCGCCCGGCTGCCAGCGGCGGGCGGCCGGGCGTCCTGGTGGCCCGGCGGCGCCCACCGGCGCGCGGGGGGCGGGCAGCGGTGG
>JADGHD010000497.1 GCA_019689615.1 Frankia sp.
CCACCCGCCCGACCATCTGCTCTGGCGTCCGGACGGCATCACCCGCGCCCGTTGCCTGCGCGGCTCCCACGGCCCGCCGCCCGACGGCTCCGGGGAGCCGACCAGGCACGACGCCCCGGCCGGCCTCGCCGTCGCGGCCAGCGGGGACGCCCACCAGGGCGAGGCGGGTGAGCGGGTGCCCGCCGAGGGCTGCGGGTGCGGGCTGTACGCGTGGCGCGGGCCGGCGCGGCTGCGAGCCGCGCCCCGGCCACGGTGGACGTCGCGGCCGGTCGTGACCGGCGTCGTCCGGCTCGGCGGCCGGGTGGTCGTCGCCGACCGCGGCTACCGCGCGGAGCTGGCCTACCCGGTCGCCGTCCTCGACCCGCACGGTTTGGTCTCCCCGCGCTACCAGATCGCGCGATACCGCTCCTGGCCAGCGCTGCTGGCCGAATGGGACGCCCGGCCGGCCGCCGCCTCCTGACCGCCCCAACCAGCGCACCCGCGCCCGTCTCCACCACTCTGCGTCATCACAGGACGAGATCTCCCACAACCGCCCTTCCGGGCGAACCGGATATGGTGCACATCCAGACGTGCCACGGTCACGGCCCGCACGGCGACGGCCGCGCGGGCGGTCCCGGGCGTGCGGACAAGGATGCCGACGCCCCAAGCGACCGCGGCACAGGTCCGGCCGACGCAAGGGGAGCGTGTGTCCGCATCCGACGCGGCCGCCGACGGGCGGCTGACCGGTGACGGCACCCGTGCCGCGGCAGCCACCACCGGCCCGCTCGCGAGCGACCAGACCAGCCCAGCCGGCGGGACCGGCACGCCTGCCCCCGCCGGCGCGACCGACCAGACCGCGCACATCGGCGAAGCCGACCAACATCACCCCGTCGGCGGAGCCGACCACCAGCGGCACCCCGTCGGCGGAGCCGACCACCAGCGTGCAGCCGCGGAGGCGGCGGCCAGCCCTGGCGGCACGGTCACCGCCGAGGCCCGGGGCCGGCCCACGCCGCCGTCGGCGCTGGGCAGCCACCTCGGCGGGCGGCACCTCGCCGCTCGGCGCCGGCGCCGGCCGGTGTGGCCTGTGGTGTTCCTCGGCTACCTGGCGCTGGCGTTCCTGCTGCTGAACGACGCCTGGCGGGACCCGGGCAGCCGCGGCTTCGGCACCTCGGACGCGACGCTGTTCTCCTGGTACCTCGGCTGGGTGCCGCACGCGATCGGCAACGGGATGAACCCGTTCGTCACCGATCTGATCAACACGCCGTACGGGGTGAACATCCTCTGGAGCACCCCGGTCGTGCTGCTCGCCGTGCTCGTGGCCCCGGTGACCCTGCTCGCCGGGCCGGTCGTCGCGCTGAACACGCTGCTGACTCTGGCGCTGGCGGTGTCGGGGATCGCGATGTACGCGGCGGCCCGCCGGTTCGCCTCCCCCGCCCCGGCCGCCGTCGCCGGCCTGCTGTACGCGTTCAGCCCGTACATGGTCGGGGCGACCCACGGGCACCTGCACCTGACGTTCGCGCCGTTCCCCCCGCTGCTGCTGATCCTGCTGCACGACGTCGTGGTCCGCGGGCGCTCGCCGCGCCGGGTGGGGCTGCTGCTCGGCGTCGCCGTCGCCGCCCAGGCGCTGATCAGTGAGGAGATCCTGGCGACCTCCGCGCTGGTCGGGGCGCTGGCGCTGGTCATCCTCGCGGTCCGGCACGCCAGCGCGGTCCGCGCCCGCGTCGGCCCGCTCGCCCAGGCCCTCGGGATCTGCGCCGCCGTGGCCGGCGCGCTGCTGGCCTGGCCGCTGCACCAGCAGTTCCTCGGGCCGCAGCGGGTGTACGGCGCGATCCAGCCGCACGACGTCGCGGTCTCCGACCTGCTCACGTTCGTGGTGCCGACCGGGGCGCAGCGGCTCGCGCCGGACGTGGCCCTGCGCCACAGCGACGGCTTCACCGGCAACGCCGTCGAGGTCAGCGCCTACTTCGGGATCCCGCTGCTGGTGCTGCTCGCCGTGATCGCGTTCCGGCTGCGCCGCGATCCGCTGGTCGGCCTGCTCAGCCCGCTGTTCGTGGTCGTCGCGCTGCTGTCGCTCGGTGGCCACCTGCACGTCGACGGGCGGGTCACCGACGTCTGGCTGCCCTGGGCGGTGGCCCAGGACCTGCCGCTGCTCGGCTCGGCGCTGCCGTCCCGGTTCTCGCTCTACCTGACGATGTTCGCCGGGCTGCTGCTGGCGCGCTGGCCGGAGACGGCCCGCTGGCCGGCGCGGCAGGCCTGGCCGCGCCGGGCCGGAACCGTGCTGGTCCTGGCGGCGGCGCTGGTGCCGCTGCTGCCGGCGCCGATGCGCGCCGAGCCGCTGACGACGCCGGCGTTCTTCACCGGCCCGGCCGTCGAGGCGATCCCGGAGGGCTCGCGGGTGCTGATCGCCCCGTACCCACGGGCGGAGAACCCGTCGGCGATGCTCTGGCAGGCGCAGGCCGGCCACCGGTTCGCGATCCCGGGCTGCTACTGCACCGTGCCCGCGGGCCCCGATGGCGAGGCCGAGTTCCACGGCCCATCCAGCCCGCTCACCGACGCGCTGCTGATGACCGAGGCCGGCCTGCTCACGCCGGAGGCGGCGCTGGCGCTGCCCGGCCTGCGCGCGGCCTACCAGGAGCTGGCCCCGGACGCGGTCATCGTCGGCCCGACGCGCCACCGCGCCGAGCTGATCGAGGTGGTCACCGGCCTGACCGGCCGGCCGCCCGTCGAGATCGGCGGTGTCGCCTTCTGGCCACTCACGTTCTGAACGCCAGGCCGGCGTGATTATCTGCGTACGGAAGAACCCCGTCCGCGCTGCCCCGCCGTGGCCACGCGCCGGCACCGCGCCCGCTCGGCGCCGGCACCGCGCGCCGGAGAACGGCGGGCCGACCGGACGGCCGGCCACCGGGGAAACGGCTGGACATGCCGGCGAGCGGCAGCGGGACTCGTGGAGGGATGCCGCAGCGGGCGGTGGTCCGGGATGATGAAATGACCGCGGGAGCGCCCGCGAGGGCCATGGGGAGAGGGCGTCACACGGCTCTTCCTGTCTCAGACGGCCCACGTTCCCATGCCAATTGGGGGTGACGTCACGGCCGGGCCAGTTGCGAACCGGATGGTGGCAGGCCGCTACCGACTGCTCGCTCCATTGGGGGCGGGCGCCATGGGGACGGTCTGGCGTGCCTTCGACGAGATGCTGCAGACCGAGGTCGCGCTCAAGGAGATCGAGTTCGCCGGCGGGGTGGCGGACGAGGAGCGCGCCGACCGGGTGGAGCGGGCCCTGCGGGAGGCCCGGCACGCCGCCAAGCTGCGCTACCACGCGCACGTGGTGACGATCCTCGACGTCGTCCTGGACAACGGTCTGCCGTGGATCGTGATGGAGCTGGTCCGCTCGCGCTCGCTGTTCCAGGTGGTCCGGGAGGACGGCCCGCTGCCGCCGCGCGAGGTGGCGCGGATCGGCGTGGCGCTGATCGACGCGCTCACCTCGGCGGCCGACCTCGGCATCCTGCACCGGGACGTAAAGCCGTCCAACGTGCTGCTCGGCCGGGACGGCCGCGTGGTTCTCACCGACTTCGGGATCGCGACCAGTGAAAGCGACCCGCGGCTCACCGTCACCGGAGTTCTCGGCACTCCGCTCTACATGGCGCCGGAACGGCTGAACAACCAGCCGGCAACCCTTGAGGCCGACCTGTTCAGCCTCGGCGGGACGCTTTACTTCGCGGTAGAAGGTGAAGCGCCGTTCGCCCGGGACAGTTTCGGCGCGATGCTGGCCGCCATCGTGATGCAGCCGCCGAAGCCGCCGAAGAACGGCGGGCCGATCACCCCGGTCCTGCTCGGGCTGCTGGAAAAGGACCCGAAGGTCCGGTTGCGGCCGGCGGAGGCCACCCGGATGCTCACCGAGGTCGTGCGCGGCGGCCCGGCGCGGGTGGGCTCAGCCGTCGACCCGCCGACGGAGAAGCTCAGCCAGATCCCGCCCAGCCGCGGCGCCGCGGCCCCGGCCCCGCCGGCTGACCCGCTGCCGGGCCGGGCCTGGCGCGGCCCGGAAGGCGGCCCGGCTGCCGTCCCCGCGTCCGGCGC
>JADGHD010000498.1 GCA_019689615.1 Frankia sp.
CCGCCAGTTCTGCCAGCGGGTGGCGGCCGAGGTGGACGCCCGCGGGGTGCTGGACGTGCTGCGCCAGGGGGTGCGGGACCGGGGGGTGCAGATCGACCTGGCCTACTTCCGGCCCGGGCACACGCTGGCCGCCGACGCGCTCGCCGGGTACCACGCCAACGTGCTGACGGTCGCCCGCCAGCTCCGCTACAGCGCGCGCGATCCCCGGCTGTCGGTCGACCTGGCCCTGTTCGTCAACGGCCTGCCGGTGGCGACGGTCGAGCTGAAGAACCCGAACACCGGCCAGAACGCGGACGACGCGATCCGCCAGTACCGCCAGCGCGACCCCAGAGAGCTGTTCTTCGCCAAGCGGACCCTCGTCCACTTCGCGGTCGACCCGGACCGGGCGTTCGTCGCGACCCGGCTGCGGGGCCGGGACACCGAGTTCCTGCCGTTCAACATCGGCTCGAACGGTCCGGGTCGCTCGGGCGGGGCCGGCAACCCGCCGGCGGCGCCCGGCTCGTACGCCGTGGCCTACCTGTGGGAACAGATCTGGCAGCGGGACAACTGGCTGGAGATCCTGCAGCGGTTCCTGCACGTCGTGGTGCCGGACAGGAAGGGCGCGAAGACCAGCGTGCACGAGCTGGCGCGGATCTTTCCCCGGTTCCACCAGTGGGACGCGGTGCGCAAGCTGGTCGCGCACGCGCGGGAGCACCGCGCCGGCCACAGCTACCTGGTGCAGCACTCGGCCGGCTCCGGCAAGTCGAACACGATCGCCTGGCTCGCGCACCGGCTGTCGAACCTGTTCGACGAGAACAACCAGCCGGTGTTCCACAAGGTGATCGTGATCACCGACCGGCTGGTCCTCGACCGTCAGCTCCAGAACACGATCTACCAGTTCGACCACACCCCCGGTGTCGTCAAGAAGATCGACAAGGATTCCACCCAGCTCGCCGCGGCCCTCGGCGACGCCACCTCGAAGATCGTCATCTCGACGCTGGAGAAGTACCCCTACGTCCTCGACAAGATCGCGGGCAAAGGGCTGAACGACCGGCGCTACGCGGTGATCATCGACGAGGCGCACTCGTCGCAGGGCGGGGAGTCGGCGGCCAGGCTCAAGCAGGCCCTCGGCGAGAACGCCGTCCGCGGAGAGGACGAGGACGAGGCGACCTACCAGACCCGGGTGCGCGGCAGGCAGCCCAACCTGTCGTACTTCGCGTTCACCGCCACCCCGAAGGCCGGCACGCTGGATTTGTTCGGCACCTTCGACCCGGACCGGACCAACCCGCACACCGGCGAGCGGGGCATGAAGGTCCCGTTCCACGTCTACTCGATGCGCCAGGCGATCGAGGAGGGCTACATCCTCGACGTCCTGGCGAACTACCTCACCTACGAGACCAAGTGGCGGCTGCGCAACGCCGCGGTCGAGCAGCAGGAATCGGAGATCGCCAACCCGGAGGTCGACGAGAAGAAGGCCACCCGCAAGCTCGTCCGGTTCGCCGAACAGCACCCGACGGCGGCGGCACAGAAGGCGCGCCTGATCGTCGAGGACTTCCGGGACAACGTCGTCCACCGGCTGGGCGGGCGGGCGAAGGCGATGGTGGTCACGGACAGCCGTCAGCAGGCGCTCGACCTGTACCAGGCGGTCCGCCGCTTCGTCGACGACTGCGGGTTCACCGACTGCGCCGCGCTGGTCGCCTTCTCCGGGAAGCTGAAGGACGAGGCCACCGGCGTCGAGTTCACCGAGGCCCAGCTCAACGGTTTCCCCGAGTCCCAACTGCCGGACCGGTTCGGCTACACCAAGGCCGACGACCCGCACGCGGCCGCCCGCGGCCAAGAGGAGTACCGGATCCTCGTCGCGGCCGACAAATACCAGACGGGCTTCGACCAACCGCTGCTGTGCGCGATGTACGTGGACAAGCCGCTGACCGGGGTCAACGCGGTGCAGACGCTGTCCCGGCTGAACCGGATCCATCCGCTCAAGTCGCAGGACGACGTCCGGGTCCTCGACTTCGTCAACACGGCCGAGGACATCCAGGCCGCGTTCGCTGACTGGTTCGAAACGACGATCAAGCAGCCGACCGACCCCAACCTGCTCTACGACCGGCAGCGCAAGGTCATGGACTACCAGCTGCTCGTCGCCTCCGAGATGGAGTCGTTCATCCGGGTGCTGGGCGAGGCCGGGCCAGGCCGGCTGACCGACGCCGCCGAGCGGAGGCTGCACGCCGAACTGCACCAGCACCTGCAGCCCGCGATCGACCGGTTCGTCGCGCTGCCCACCGACGACGAGCGCGAGGGCTTTCGCGGGGCGCTGCAGGACTACGTCCGCGCCTACAGCCTCGTCGCGCAGATCATCGACTGGGGCGACCCGGACCTGGAACGGCTCTACCAGTACGGGCGCATCCTGCTGATCCGCCTGCCCGGCCGGCCGTCGACCTCCGTCGACATCGGCGACGCGGACCTGACCCACTACCGCATCGAGTTCACCGGCCGGCACAACGTGTCCCTGTCTCCGGTCGGCGACCGCGACGTGCGCGGCCATTCGACCGAGGGCGGCGGCTACACCGAACCCGAGATGGCCAGGCTGTCGGAGGTCATCGAGAAGCTCAACGAGCGGTTCGGGCTCGACCTCGGCACCTCCGACCAGGTGCTCGTTTACCAGCAGGTCCTCGGCCTGGTCGAGGACACCCAGATGCAGCAGATCGCGCTGATGAACGACGAGGAGCGCTTCGGCCAGGTCGCCGACGACCGGCTCGACGACATCGTCGCCGAGAACGCCGAGCGCAACACCGAGTTCATGAAGCTCTACTTCGACAACGCCGAGTTCCAGAAGGCCATCAAGGAGGCCGCCCGCAAACGCGCCTACCGCATCATCACCGAGCCCGCCCGCGATGAGGCCCTCGCCCGCCTGCGCGCCGAGATGCTCAGGGAAACCGGCGGATCTGTCGCCGGCCAATAGTCACCCGCCTGTCGCCGGCTGTGGCGGGGTGGGACCACACTTGTAACCACTGGTCGGCGACAGGGGGTGCGACCGCGTGACGGACGGGACGAAGCAGCCGACGGGAAAACAAGTGCTCGCCGGGCGCTACCGCGTCGACGGGCTGCTCGGTCGCGGCGGAATGAGCGAGGTTTTCCACGGCTACGACGAGCGCCTCGACCGGCCCGTCGCCATCAAGGTGCTCAGGCAGGCCCAGGCCGGCCGGGTCCTCGCCGCGCCCGACAGCCCGGAGGCCGCCGAGATCCTCGACCAGCTGGAGCGCGACCGCAGGCGGTTCCTCCGCGAGATCCGCACGATGGCCCAGCTCGAACATCCCGGCATCCCGGCCGTCTACGACACCGGCACCGAGACCAACCCGGACGGCAGCCCCCGGCTCTGGCTCATCATGCAGCTGCTGCGCGGCTCCACCCTGGAGTCGCTCATCGACGCCACCGACTACGAGACCGAGCCGCTCAGCCTGGCCAGGGCCGCGGCCGTCACCGCCCAGATCGCCGCCGTCCTGGCCGACGTCCACCGCGTCGACATCGTCCACCGCGACATCAAGCCGGCCAACATCATGATCGTGGACGGCGGTCTGGTGAAGGTCCTCGACTTCGGCATCGCCATCCTGCGCGGCGCCGGCGCCCTGCCCCGCCTCACCCAGGTCGACAGGACCGTCGGCACGCCGCCCTACATGTCCCCCGAGCAGCATCTCGGCCAGGTCGTCACCGCCGCCTCCGACATCTACTCTCTCGGCTGTCTGCTCTTCGAGCTCCTCACCGGTGACCAGCCGTTCTACGCCACCCCCGACAACTCGCTGCGCGCGCAGCACGTCCAGGCGGCGCCGCCGTCGCTGCGGGCCCGCCGCTCCGACATCCCGCCGGAGCTCGCCGCCCTGGTCGCCGCCATGCTGGCGAAGCAGCCGGGGGAGCGCCCCACCGCCGAGGCCGTCTACGACGCCCTCGTCCCGCTGGTCGCGGAACGAGACGGGCGGAACAGCCAGAACAGCCGAGCCAGGTCGACCGGCGAGGCGACCGACGACAGCCGCGACCCGACCCGCCCCTTCCGCCGGCCCCGTCTCGCCCGGTG
>JADGHD010000499.1 GCA_019689615.1 Frankia sp.
GCCGTCTGCGCCCCCCCCCCCCCCCCGGGGCCCGCGCGCCCGCCGCGGCCCCCCCCCCCCCCCCTTCGGTGGCTGCTCGCCGGTCGGTCAGCCGGCGCCTGCGTCCTTACTCGCCCGACTTGGCCAGGTCGATCGGCGGGGCATCCGGAACCGAGCTCGGCTTGGGCTCGCCGCGGAAGGTGAACTTCGCGCTCTCGCCATCGCCCTCGACGTCCACGATGATGATCTCGCCCGGCTTCAGCGTGCCGTAGAGGATCTTCTCGGACAGGACGTCCTCGATCTCCCGCTGGATCGTCCGGCGCAGCGGCCGGGCGCCCAGCACCGGGTCGTACCCGCGCTTGGCGAGCAGGGACTTGGCGGCCGGCGTCAGCTCGAGCGCCATGTCCTTGTTCTTCAGCTGCTGGTCGACCCGGGCCAGCATGAGATCGACGATCTGGATGATCTCGCTCTCGGACAGCTGGTGGAAGACGATGATGTCGTCGATCCGGTTCAGGAACTCCGGCCGGAAGTGCTGCTTGAGCTCGTCCTGGACCTTGGCCTTCATCCGCTCGTAGTCGATCGCGCCCTGACCGGTGGCGAAGCCGATGCCGGGGCCCTTGGAGATGTCCCGGGTGCCCAGGTTCGACGTCATGATCAGGACGGTGTTCTTGAAGTCGACCATCCTGCCCTGGGAGTCGGTCAGCCGACCGTCCTCCAGGATCTGCAGGAGGGTGTTGAAGACGTCCGGGTGCGCCTTCTCGACCTCGTCGAACAGCACGACCGAGAACGGCTTGCGCCGCACCCGCTCGGTGAGCTGGCCGCCCTCCTCGTAGCCGACGTACCCGGGCGGAGAGCCCACCAGCCGCGAGACGGTGTGCTTCTCCATGTACTCGGACATGTCGAGCTGGATGAGCGCGTTCTCGTCGCCGAACAGGAACTCGGCCAGCGTCTTGGACAGCTCGGTCTTACCGACACCGGACGGGCCGGCGAAGATGAACGAGCCGCCAGGACGCTTCGGGTCCTTCAGACCGGCACGGGTACGCCGGATCGCCTGGGAGACGGCCTTGATGGCCTGCTCCTGCCCGATGACCCGCTTGTGGAGCTCCTCCTCCATCCGCAGCAGGCGGGCGGTCTCCTCCTCGGTCAGCTTGAAGACCGGGATGCCGGTCCAGATGGCGAGGACCTCGGCGATCTCCTCGTCGGTGACCTCGGCGACGACGTCCATGTCGCCGGCCTTCCACTCCTTCTCCCGCTTCGCCTTCTCGGCGAGCAGGGTCTTCTCCTTGTCGCGCAGCGCCGCGGCCTTCTCGAAGTCCTGCGCGTCGATCGCGGACTCCTTGTCGCGGCGGACGGCGGCGATCCGCTCGTCGAACTCGCGCAGGTCCGGCGGAGCGGTCATCCGGCGGATCCGCATCCGCGAGCCGGCCTCGTCGATCAGGTCGATCGCCTTGTCCGGCAGGAAGCGGTCGGAGATGTACCGGTCGGCCAGCGACGCGGCGGCGACCAGGGCGGCGTCGGTGATCGAGACGCGGTGGTGCGCCTCGTACCGGTCGCGCAGGCCCTTGAGGATCTCGATCGTGTGCGCCACCGACGGCTCGGCCACCTGGATCGGCTGGAACCGGCGCTCCAGCGCCGCGTCCTTCTCCAGGTGCTTGCGGTACTCGTCCAGAGTGGTCGCGCCGATCGTCTGCAGCTCGCCCCTGGCCAGCATCGGCTTGAGGATCGATGCGGCGTCGATCGCGCCCTCGGCGGCACCCGCGCCGACGAGCGTGTGCAGCTCGTCGATGAACAGGATGATGTCGCCGCGGGTGCGGATCTCCTTGAGGACCTTCTTCAGCCGTTCCTCGAAGTCACCGCGGTAGCGGGAGCCCGCGACCAGCGCGCCCAGGTCGAGGGTGTACAGCTGCTTGTCCTTGAGCGTCTCGGGCACCTCGCCCTTGACGATCGCCTGCGCCAGCCCCTCGACGACCGCGGTCTTGCCGACGCCCGGCTCGCCGATCAGGACCGGGTTGTTCTTGGTGCGGCGGGACAGCACCTGCATGACCCGCTCGATCTCCTTCTCGCGCCCGATCACCGGGTCGAGCTTGGCCTCGCGGGCGGCCGCGGTCAGGTTGCGGCCGAACTGGTCGAGGACGAGCGAGGTCGACGGGGTGCCCTCGGACGGGCCGCCAGCGGTGGCCGGCTCGCCGCCCTTGCCCTGGTAGCCGGACAGCAGCTGGATCACCTGCTGGCGCACGCGGTTCAGGTCGGCGCCCAGCTTGACCAGCACCTGCGCGGCCACGCCCTCGCCCTCGCGGATCAGGCCGAGGAGGATGTGCTCGGTGCCGATGTAGTTGTGCCCGAGCTGCAGCGCCTCGCGCAGCGACAGCTCCAGGACCTTCTTGGCCCGCGGGGTGAAGGGGATGTGGCCGCTCGGGGCCTGCTGGCCCTGGCCAATGATCTCCTCAACCTGCGACCGCACACCCTCGAGCGAGATCCCCAGCGACTCCAGCGCCTTCGCCGCGACACCCTCGCCCTCGTGGATCAGGCCGAGGAGGATGTGCTCGGTGCCGATGTAGTTGTGGTTGAGCATCCTGGCCTCTTCTTGGGCCAGGACGACGACCCGACGTGCCCGGTCGGTGAATCTCTCGAACATGTGCGCTCCTTCGAGCTGCGACCGACCACACGACAGCCGGTATCCGCATGCTAGCTCCGCCGAGGCATGTCCTCACGCATCGAACAGAAACCTACCCGCCAGACCCCGCCTCCCTCGGCGTGACCAGGGCCGACATCGCTGTCAGCGCTGCGATGGGTCAGACGTCCCCTCGACGACTACGGCAACCGTGACCGACCAGCCATGATTCCGTCGCGTCGTTCCGCCGAGAGCGGAACGAGCGGTCGTCCACACGACCGGCGACCCGGTGCCCGACCTGCCGGTGGAGCCCGAAGAGCCGGGCCTGGCTGCCACCGGGACCACGTCGGGATGACGCCGCCGGTGACAGTGTCAACACGGTGCCAACGGCCCGCGGGCGGTCGCTGGCGACGGTGCCAGTGCCTGGCGGGCTGCCCGGACGGGCTCGCGCCGACCGGCTGCCTCGGCTGCCGAGGTGAGAGGCCGCTGGGGTGATCTCGTTCGCCGCGGCGACTGTGCCAGCGGTTATGGCCAATGCTACCGACAGTGATGGGTGCTGGGACGCGCGGACTTGTGATTCAAGCCATAATCGCCACGTTCCGCTCTGGCATTACCACGGCGAGTGAAGACCGGTCGCCACCATTCTTATACCGTCCGCCTGCGGAGCACGTTCCCTCCCTCCGGCTTGCCGGAGGGAGCTGGGCTTCTCGCGGTAGGCCGCTCACGATGGGTGCTTTCCGTCGCGGAGGACATGTGCGTTCCGGCGCGCGCTCCCCGGGCGGCCGGCGCGGTCAGGATGCCGCGAGCTCGCCCGGGTCGGGGCGGCCACCGCAGGCGTACTCGGCCTCGGCCCGCAGCCGTTGCCTGCGGTCGTCGTCCGGCATGAACGGACAGGTCGCGCAGTACGCCCCGGACAGCCGATGCGCCAGGCAGCAGGCGCCGCCGCGGATCCCGGTGCAGGTCCTGCCGTGGAAGCGGAACTCCACCCAGCGCGGGCGCTGCCGCACCACGTGCCCGACCAGGGCGAAGAACCGGTCCGCCGCGGCCCGGCCGGCCTGCGGGTCGCCCGTGGCCACCTCGGTGAGCAGGAAGGTCTCGGCACACTGGGTCGCCACCATGCCCCACAGCGCCGGCGGGCCCAGCCGGGCGGTACCGCGCATCGCCCGCACGACCGGCTCCAGGTGGCCGACCAGCGCGTCGGCGAGCCGGCGCAGCAGCGCGTCCTGGTCGGGCACCACCTCGACCCCGGCCGGGGCCGGCTGGCCAGCCGGCACGGCGGACAGAAGCGGGTCGTCGGGCAGCACCACCAGCCGGTCCGAGCAGAAGGCGGTGACGTCGAACCAGTGGGCGTAGCCGACCGGGTGGCCCTGGCCGTCCAGATGGTCCAGGTGCTCGTCCAGATGGTCCCGGTGGCCGGGGTGGGCGGGCCCGGCGGGCGGGCGGTCGTCGACCG
>JADGHD010000015.1 GCA_019689615.1 Frankia sp.
GGGAGATGTCGCGCCGGGAGATGTCGCGCCGGGAGATGTCAGGCCGGGAGATGTCAGGCCGGGAGATGTCAGGCCGGGAGGTGTCAGTCGGGATGTCCGCCGGACGGTACGGGCCGGGCGTCGCCCTGGTCGTCGTGGACCTGCAGAACGACTTCGCCACTCCGGGAGGCAGCCTCTACGTGCACGGGGGCGAGGAGATCGTCCCTGCCGTCAACGAAGAGGTCGAGGCGGCCGTGGCGGCCGGTTCCCCGGTGTTCTGGACGCAGGACTGGCACCCGCCGCAGACACCGCACTTCGTGACGTCGGGCGGGATCTGGCCGCCGCACTGCGTGGCGGGCACGCCAGGGGCGGAGCTGCACCCGGACGCCCGGGTGGTCGGCGAAGTGATCCGCAAGGGGACCGACGGCGCGGACGGGTACTCCGGGTTCTCGGTCCGCGACCCGGAGTCGGGCGAGCGCTCCTCGACCGTCCTCGGGGAACGGCTCGCGGCCGCGGGCTGCAGGAAGATCGTTGTCGTCGGCCTGGCCGGCGACTACTGCGTCAAGGAGACCGCCCTGGACGGGCGGAGGCTCGGCCTGGATGTCATGGTGCCGCTCGCCCTCACCCGGTTCGTCAACCTCTCCCCCGGTGACGACGAGGCGGCCATCGCCGAGCTGAGGGCGGCTGGCGTCGAGGTGGCGGGGGCCGCCGCCTAGCCGGGGCGTTCCCGGCCGGCGGGGGCGGGCGAGCCCACCGCGCGGGGCCGTGCGCGGCGGACCCGGGCCGCCGGTCTGGCCGGCAGGGCGCTCAGGCGGCGCAGTCCCGGCAGATCATCCGGCGCTTGTCCACCAGCTGGCTGCGGTGGTGGACCAGGTAGCAGCTGGTGCAGGTGAACTCGTCAGCCTGACGCGGCAGCACCCGCAGGTTCAGCTCCTCGCCGGACAGGTCAGCGCCGGGCAGGTCGAGCTCGGTCTCGAACGGGTCGACTTCATCACCGAGGTCGGCCGCCGCGTCCGCCCGCCGGGCCTTGAGCGCCTCCAGGCTCTGCTCCGGGGCGTCCTCGAGGTCCGTGGTTCGGGGGGTGTCGTAGTCGGTGGCCACTGCATGTACTCCCAGATGGTCGGTGCGCTTTGGAACGGGGTGCGCTCCTCGTTGCCCAACCCACAACGCACGACTGTCCGGCAATGTGCCCGCCCCGCCCCGCTCGACTTCATGTGGCCTTCACCACATGGACGGTGCGCGATGAAGCTTCGGGCGGCCGGGGTCACACATTGTCAGGGCCACCTGGGATCTGCACGGCCACGCGGAAATTCGGTGGACAGGGCGGATTTCCTACCGCAGCACCAGGAATTCGCCGCGCGGGCCGCGCTACCCGGTGCGGCGCAGCCAGGTCACCGGGGCGCCGTGCGCGCCGCGCCGCAGCGGCTCCAGGGCGTCGTCCCAGGCCGTGCCGAGCAGCCGGTGCAGGCCGCGGGCGAGCGTCTCCCGGTTCTCGCCCCGCTCCAGCAGGGCGCGCAGCGCCGCCTCGCCGACGACCACGTCGCCGTTGGCGGCGATGCCGGCCCGGTGCAGGCCGAGGTCGGGCGTGTAGGAGTAGCGCTCGGCGTCGCAGCCGGGGGACGGCCCCTCCACCACCTCGAAGGTGACGTGGCCGAGCCGGCGCAGCCGGGACGCCAGCCGCCCGGCGGTGGCCGGCGCGCCCCGCCACTCCAGCGCGGCGTAGAGGTACCCGGGCCGGGCAGGCTGCGGCGACCAGGTGAGCGAGACCGGGACCGACAGGGCCCCGGACACGGCGAACTCAAGATGCGGGCACAGCGCCGGCGGGCACGCCAGCACCGACAACATGCCCGGCACCGTGTTCGACGCCGAGCCGGACGACAGCCCACGGGCTGACGACATAACCACGGGTGGACCTCCGTCGACGAGGAACGCCTTCCCCTTGCGTCTCGTCAGCCGGCGGCCTTCGCCATGTACCCGAGGATCGTGCCATGGCCGTGCCGCAAGGACCACCCCCAAAACCACCCAGTCGAGCTATCTCGTCCGATTTCGCCCACCCCTTCGGGCGTGGATGTCCACGACGCATCCTGACGGTGTCCGGGTGGTTTCCACGCACGGGCCGAGCCGGGATGGCGGCCGGGGCAGCGAACTGGGCCGCGCGGTCCGCGGGCGCCACCGGCCACTCGCGGACCGCTCCGCGCGCCCGGGTCGGGCGCGGCCGGCACGGCGCGGTCAGTCAGCGCGTGGGGCGCCGTTCGCGCGGGAGGACAGAACTCCGCCCAGGTCGGCGAGATTTCCGCTGAGCAGGTTGGTCAGCTCGCTCGGCACGATCCACAGCTTGCTCGCCTGGCCCTGGGCGATCCGGGGCAAGGTCTGCAGGTACTGGTAGGCCAGCAGTTTCTGGTCGGCGTTGCCCTCGTGGATCGCGGCGAACACGGTGGCGATCGCCTTCGCCTCGCCCTCGGCGGACAGAATCTGCGCCTCGCGGTGGCCTTCCGCGCGCAGGATCGCGGCCTGCTTCTCGCCCTCGGCCCGCAGGATCTCGCTCTGCTTGATGCCCTCGGCGGTCAGGATCGCCGCCCGGCGGTCCCGCTCGGCCCGCATCTGCTTCTCCATCGAGTCCTGCACCGACCTGGGCGGCTCGATGGCCTTGAGCTCGACCCGGTTGACCCGGATGCCCCACTTGCCGGTGGCCTCGTCGAGCACGCCGCGTAGCTGGCCGTTGATCTGGTCCCGGGAGGTCAGCGTCGCCTCGAGGTTCATCCCGCCGATCACGTTGCGCAGGGTCGTGACAGTGAGCTGCTCGATCGCCCGGATGTAGTTCGCG
Source organism: Frankia sp. (assembly GCA_019689615.1). Lineage (GTDB taxonomy): Bacteria > Actinomycetota > Actinomycetes > Frankiales > Frankiaceae > Pseudofrankia. The sequence goes on from JADGHD010000015.1 coordinate 2,804, forward strand.
ATCTCGTAGGTGGCCGCGCGTGGGTCGGTCACCTGGAAGTAGATGACGGTGTCGATCCCGACGACGAGGTTGTCCTCGGTGATCACTGGCTGCGGCGGGAAGGTCACGACCTGCTCGCGCAGGTCGATCCGTTCCCGGATCCGGTCGATGACCGGGACCACGATGGCCAGGCCCGGGCCGAGCACGCGGTGGAAGCGCCCGAGGCGCTCGACGACCACCGCGCGGGCCTGCGGGACGATCTTGATCGACCTCGTGATGAAAATCAGGACGGCTATCGCCACCACCAGTACCGCGATCAGGCCACCCGTCATGGCAGCAACTCCTTCCCTGGGACCGGCTGCTCGTGCACGACGGCCGTGGCCCCCTCGATCCGCAGCACCCGGACGGCGGTGCCGACCGGGATCGCGCTGCCCTCCGGGAAGGCGCGCGCCGACCAGATCTCCCCCTTGATCTTCACTCTCCCGTCCTGGCCGTCGACCGGCTCGACGACGACGCCCTCGGCGCCGATCAGCGCGTCGGTCCCGGTCAGCAGGGGCGGGCTCCTGGTCAGGTGCCGGCGGGCCACCGGGCGCAGCCCGAGCGTGAACCCGACGGCCGCCAGGACGAACGCGGTGACCTGCCAGACAGGGCCGAGGTCGAGCCCCGCCGCCCCGGCTCCGACCAGCGCGGCCAGCGCGAACATGAGCAGGGAGAAGTCACCGACGAGCAGCTCGCCCGCGGCGAGCGCCCCGGCCACGATCAGCCAGATATACGCGGCCGACATAGCCCCTATCCTAGTGCCCGGATTTCGCGCTGTGATCTGCTTCACGCGCTCCCGTGACCGCGCCGGGGGCCACGCCGCCGCCGGCCACCATGCGCCGCCAGGAAACGCCCGGCCCGTAGGCTTCGCGGGTATGTCGCAGGTCTGGCCCGGCCACCCCTATCCCCTGGGCGCCACCTATGACGGTTCCGGCACCAACTTCGCGCTGTTCTCCGAGGCCGCCGAGCGGGTGGAGCTCTGCCTGTTCGACGAGGACGGGGCCGAGCGGCGGATCGAGCTGCACGAGAAGGACGCGTTCGTCTGGCACTGCTACCTGCCCGGGATCCTGCCCGGCCAGCGGTACGGATATCGCGTCCACGGGCCGCACGACCCGGCCAGGGGCCTGCGCTGCAACCCGGCCAAGCTGCTGCTCGACCCGTACGCCAAGGCGGTCGACGGGGAGGTCTCCTGGGGGCAGGCGGTCTTCGGCTACCCGTTCGGCGACCCGGACGGCCGCGACCCCACCGACAGCGCGCCGCACATGATGAAGTCGGTCGTGATCAGCCCGTTCTTCGACTGGAACGGCGACCGGCTGCCGCGCACCCCGTACAACGAGACGGTCATCTACGAGGCACACGTCCGCGGGCTGACGATCAGCCATCCCGGGCTCCCGGAGCGCTACCGCGGCACCTACGCCGGGGTGGCCCACCCGCTGATGATCGAGCACTACCAGCGGCTCGGGGTGACCGCGGTCGAGCTCATGCCGGTCCACCAGTTCGTCCACGACGAGCACCTGCTCCGCCGGGGCCTGCGCAACTACTGGGGCTACAACTCGATCGCGTTCCTGGCGCCGCACAACGCGTACTCCTCCGCCCGCGGGCCCGGCCAGCAGGTGCAGGAGTTCAAGCAGATGGTCAAGGACCTGCACAACGCGGGGATCGAGGTGATCCTTGACGTCGTCTACAACCACACCGCGGAGGGCAACCACCTCGGCCCGATGCTGTGCTTCCGCGGAATCGACAACGCCGCGTACTACCGGCTGATGGAGGACGACCCCCGGTACTACATGGACTACACCGGCACCGGGAACACGATGTTCGTCCGCCACCCGCACGTGCTTCAGCTGATCATGGATTCGCTGCGGTACTGGTGACCGAGATGCACGTCGACGGCTTCCGTTTCGACCTGGCGGCCACGCTGGCCCGGGAGTTCTACGACGTCGACCGGCTGTCGTCGTTCTTCGACCTGGTCCAGCAGGACCCGGTCGTCTCCCAGGTGAAGCTGATCGCCGAGCCGTGGGACCTCGGCGCCGGCGGCTATCAGGTCGGCAACTTCCCGCCGCTGTGGACCGAGTGGAACGGCAAGTACCGCGACACCGTGCGCGACTTCTGGCGGGGCCGCGACCACGAGATCGCCGAGTTCGCCTCCCGGCTCACCGGGTCGAGCGACCTCTACCAGTTCACCGGCCGCCGCCCGTCCGCGTCGATCAACTTCGTCACCGCCCACGACGGGTTCACGCTCGCCGACCTGGTCTCGTACAACCACAAGCACAACGAGGCCAACGGCGAGGACAACCGGGACGGCACCGACGACAACCGGTCGTGGAACTGCGGAGTGGAGGGGCCGACCGACGACCCGGTGGTCCGCGCGCTGCGGGCCATGCAGGCCCGTAACCTGCTGACGACGCTGTTCCTGTCGCAGGGGGTGCCGATGCTGCTCGCCGGAGACGAGATGGGCCGCACCCAGCACGGCAACAACAACGCCTACTGCCAGGACAACGAGCTGTCCTGGCTGGACTGGTCGCTGGCCACCGAGAACGAGGACCTGATCCGCTTCACCGCGGCGCTGTCCCGGCTGCGCCGCGAGCACCCGGTGTTCCGCCGCCGGCGCTTCTTCCACGGCGAGTCGATCCGCCCCCGCGGCCGGGAGGTCGGCGAGGGCGGGGCCGGCGGGCCCGATGGCCCGAAGGACGAGCCAGCCGCGGGCCTCGGGGACGGCACGGCCGCGGGGCTCGGGGACGCAGGCGCAGGCCTCGGGGACGGCGCAGCCGCGGGTTTCGGGGACGCAGCCGCAGGGCTCGGGGAGGCAGCCGCAGGCCTTACAGACATCGCAGCCGCAGGCCTCGGGGACGGCGCAGCCGCAGGCCTCGGGGACGCGGCCGCAGGCCTCAAGGACATCGTCTGGATGCGGCCGGACGGGCGCGAGATGACCGAGCAGGACTGGGAGCACGGGGCGGCCCGCTCGCTCGCGGTCTTCCTCAACGGTGCCGGGATCCCCGACCCGGACGAGCGCGGCGAGCCGGTCGTCGACACCTCGTTCCTGCTGTTCTTCAACGCGCACAGCGAGACCGTGGAGTTCCGCGTCCCGCCGGCCGAGTTCGGCGCCACCTGGGCCGTCGAGGTCGACACCCGGATGTCCACGGCGGCCGCCCGGGCGGCCGCCGACGCCGCCGCCGGCCAGCCGGACCAGGAGATCAAGGCCGACGACGTCGTCCCGCTCGACGGCCGGTCCACCCTCGTGCTGCGGCAGGCAGCATGATCGGCCGAGTGAACGGAGGTGCGCGTGCCATGACCCAGGCCCTCCCACCGGCACCGGCCAGCCGGCCCAGCCGGTCGGGTCCCCGCCGGCCAGGCCACGCCTGCCGGCCAGGCCGGCCGGAGGCGCTGGCATGACCGACGGGCTCACCGGCGACGGCCAGGAGCGCACCCGGGTCGTCCCCACCTCGACCTACCGGCTGCAGCTGCACCTGGAGTTCAACTTCGCCGACGCCGCCGCGATCGTGCCGTACCTGGCGGCGCTCGGCGTATCGCACCTGTTCCTGTCCCCGGTGCTGACCGCGGCGCCCGGGTCGTCGCACGGCTACGACGTCGTCGAGCACGGCCGGATCAGCCCGGAGCTGGGCGGGGTCGGCGGGCTGCGCCGGCTCACCGCCGCCTGCCGGCGGGCCGGTCTTGGCCTGGTGCTCGACGTGGTGCCCAACCACATGGCGATCCCGGCGCCGGAGACGGCGAACCCGGTGTGGTGGTCGGTGCTGCGCGAGGGCCCGGAGTCGCCGTACGCGAGCTGGTTCGACATCGACTGGGCGTCCGCGGACAACCCGGGCAAGGTACTGGTGCCGATCCTCGCCCAGCCGCTGCACGACTGCCTGGCCGCCGGCGAGATCAACCTGGCCCGGGCGGCCGACGCCGACGGCGGCGCCGCCGACCTCGGCGGCCCGGACGGGCGCGACGGGGCCCACGACGCCCCGGGCGACGACGGCGAGTGGGTGATCACCTACCGGGACCACGTGCTGCCGGTGGCGCCGGGCACGGCGGACCCGGCCGACGTCGCCGGGACGCTCGACGCCCAGTACTACCGGCTGTGCTGGTGGCGCACCGCCGGCACCGAGCTGAACTACCGGCGGTTCTTCGACCACAGCATGCTGCCGGCGCTGCGCCAGGAGGACCCGGACGTCTTCGCCGCCACCCACCGGCTGATCATCGACCTGGTCCGCGCCGGCACCGTCGAGGGCCTGCGCATCGACCACCCGGACGGGCTGGCCGACCCGGAGGAGTACCTGCGCCGGCTGTCGGACGCCACCGGCGGGGTCTGGACGGTCGTCGAGAAGATCCTGGACAGCGACGAGTCGCTGCCGGAGTCGTGGGCCTGCGACGGCACCACCGGCTACGAGGCGCTGAACCGGATCTGTCGGCTCTTCCTCGACCCGGTGGCCGCCCGCCCGCTGGCCGCGCTCTACGCCGAGGTCAGCGGCGAGTCGCCGGACTGGGCGCACACCGCCCACCAGGCCAAGCTCGACGTGCTCGACAATGTGCTGCGCCCGGAGCTGGACCGGCTGACCACGCTGGCGCTGGCCGAGGCCCGCCGCGCCCGCGCCGACCTGACCAGGACCGGGCTGCGCGACGCGCTGCGGGAGGTGCTGGCGAGCTTCGGCGTCTACCGGGCGTACGTGCGCCCGGACGGCACCCCGTCGCTGGAGGCCCGCTCGCACGTCGTGCGCGCCTGCGAGGAGGCCAGGCGGCGGCTGCCCCGGCGCTCGATCGAGATCGACCTGATCGAGGACCTGGCGCTGGGCGGCCCGGGCGAGTTCGTGACCCGGCTCCAGCAGACCTGCGGCCCGGTGATGGCCAAGGGCGTCGAGGACACCGCCTTCTACCGGTTCGGCCAGCTCATCGCGCTCAACGAGGTCGGCGGCGACCCGGGCGCCTACCCCGCCTACCCGCCGGGGCACCCGCGCAGCGCCGTGCACGAGTTCCACGAGGCGAACGTCACGATCGCCAGGACCTGGCCGTTGACGATGACGACGCTCTCGACGCACGACACCAAGCGCTCCGAGGACGTCCGCGCGCGGCTGGCGGTGCTGTCCGAGGACCCGCGCGGCTGGGCCGACGTGGTGCGCCAGCTCGGCCGGCTGGGCTACCGGCACACCGACGCCGAGCGCGGCTGGCCGGACCAGGCGACGATCTACCACCTCCTGCAGACGCTCGTCGGCGCCTGGCCGATCTCGGCCGAGCGGGTCCGCGAGTACATGATCAAGGCCGTCCGGGAGGCCAAGGTGCACACCTCCTGGACCGACCCGGACCCGGCCTACGAGAACGCGCTGACCACCTACATCGACGCGGCCCTCGAGGACCCGGACTTCGTCGGCGTGCTGGAGAACTACGTCTCGACGATCGTCGAGCTCGGCCGGCAGAACTCGCTGGCCGCCCGGCTCCTGCAGCTCACCGCGCCCGGCATCCCCGACGTCTACCAGGGGCAGGAGCTGTGGGACCACTCGCTGGTCGACCCGGACAACCGCCGGCCGGTCAACTTCGGCGAGCGCGCCAAGCTGCTCGGCGAGCTGGGCACCGACCCGGTCCTGCGCCGCCCGCCGGCGCTCGACGACACCGGCGCGGCGAAGCTGCTGGTCGTCTCGCGGGCGCTGCGGGTCCGCCGGGAGCACCCGGAGTGGTTCGGCCCCGGCGCCTCCTACCGGCCGCTGTGGGCCTCCGGCTCGGCCGCCGAGCACCTGGTCGCGTTCACCCGCGCCGAGTCGGTCGTGACGGTCGTCCCCCGGCTGGTCCTCGGCCTGCGCCGGGGCGGCGGCTGGCGGGACACGACGCTGCCGCTGCCCGACGGCCGCTGGCTGGACGTGCTCACCGGCCGCCGGCACGACGGCGGCACCGCCTACGTCCTGCGGCTGCTGCGCGACTTCCCGGTGACCATGCTCATCCGCGTGCCCTAGGGCGCCCGGCCGGGCCGCGGCCGGGGAGCAGGCGGACGAGCACGACGGACTCGCCGTCGGTCTCCACCCCGGCGGGCCAGAACGAGAACCCCGGCGCCGAGGCCGCGAGCACGCCGGACACCGCGCCGTGGGCGGACGCGCGCACCGGGACCGCCTGCCGCTCGCCGGCCAGGTTGCACACCACCGCGATCCTGGCCGGCGGGCCGCCCCGGTACAGCACGAACCAGCGGGCGTCCTCGTCGTAGTCGCAGCGCACCGCGGCCCAGTCCGGGTCGGTCAGGTCCGGTTCGGCATGGCGCAGCGCGATCAGCCGCCGGTACCAGTCCAGCAGCCCGGCGAACGGCTTGGCCGCCGGCTGCGACCAGTCCAGCCGGGAGCCGGTGAACGTCGCCTCGTCCTGCGGGTCCGGCACCTCCGCCGGCCCCCAGCCGTGCGCGGCGAACTCGGCCCGCCGCCCCGAGCGGACCGCGTCGGCCAGCCACGCGGGCCCGTGGTCGGTGAAGTAGGCCCAGGGCGTGGTCGCTCCCCACTCCTCGCCCATGAACAGCATCGGCGTGAACGGCCCGGCCAGCAGCAGCGCCGCCCCGACCCGCAGCAGCCCCGGGGACAGGGTGGCCGCCGCCCGGTCCCCGCTGGCCCGGTTGCCGACCTGGTCGTGGTTCTGCAGGAACGTGACCAGCCGGTCGGCCGGGACCGTCGGCGGGATCGGCCGGCCGTGCCGGCGGCCGCGGAACGTCGAGTACGTGCCGTCGTGGACGAACCCGCGCTCGAACGCCTTCGCCAGCGTCGCCAGCTCGCCGAAGTCGCAGTAGTAGCCCTGGCGCTCCCCGGACAGCGCCGCCCACAGCGCGTGGTGCGGGTCGTCGGCCCACTGGGCGTCGAGCCCGTAGCCGCCGGCCGGGACCGGGGTCACCAGGCGCGGGTCGTTCAGGTCCGACTCGGCGACGCAGAACAGCGGCCGGCGCAGGTGGGCGGCGAGCTGCCGGACCGCCGCGGCCAGCTCCTCGAGCAGGTGCACGGCCCGGTTGTCGGCGAACGCGTGCACCGCGTCGATCCGCAGGCCGTCCAGGTGGTAGTCGCGCAGCCAGGACAGCGCGCTGTCGAGGATGAACGCCCGCACCTCGTCGGAGCCGGGCCCGTCCAGGTTGACCGCCGGCCCCCACGGGGTCCGGTAGCGCTCGGTGAAATACGGGCCGAACCGGGGCAGGTAGTTCCCGTCCGGCCCGAGGTGGTTGTAGACGACGTCGAGCACGACGCCGATCCCGCGGGCATGCGCCGCGTCGACGAAGCGCTTGAGCCCGTCCGGCCCGCCGTATGGCTCGTGCACGGCGTACAGCCCGACCCCGTCGTAGCCCCAGCCGTGCCGGCCGCCGAACGCGTTGACCGGCATCAGCTCGACCGCGTCCACCCCGAGGCCGACGAGGTGGTCGAGCCGGCCGATGGCCGCGTCGAACGTGCCCTCGGGGGTGAACGTGCCGACGTGCAGCTCGTAGAGCACGCTCCCGGTCAGCGGCAGGCCCCGCCATGCGCCGTCGGTCCAGGCGAACCGCCCGTGGTCGACCACCCGGGAGCGCCCGTGCACGCCGTGGGGCTGCCAGGCCGAGCGCGGGTCCGGCAGCTCGTCGGCAGAGCCGTCCAGGCGGAACGCGTAGTCGGTCCCGTGCCCCGCGTCGGGCACCTCGGCGACCCACCAGCCGCCGGCCGCCGCGGCCATCTCCGTCGCCCTGTCGCGGGTGGCGCCGCCTGCCCCGTCGCGGGAGGCGCCACCTGCTGCGCCGTCCTCGCCGTCGGCGTCGTCGGCCGCGGCCCGGTCGGTGCCGCCACCGCCGCCCGCGACCGGCCCTGGGCTGGCCGTGACAACGGCGACCGACTTCGCGGCGGGCGCCCACACCCGGAACGTGCTCATCCCCTATGCCTACCGTGCCGCGTCCCGCCACCCGCGCGCGCCCACCGTCCTGGCCCGCGCGCCGGCCCGCCGGGCGCCCCGGCAGCGGCGCGACCGCCCCGGCTACCGGCGGTCGTTCTCGGCGCGGGACAGGACGTAGTAGAGCGCGCCGAGCAGCCCCAGCCCGATCAGCAGGACCACCACCAGCAGAATCACGTACGTCGCCATGCTTCCATCCTCGCCGCCGACCGCGCCCGTGACGCGCTGACCAGGCCGCTGCCGATGTTGACGCCCCGCGGAGGGGCTGTCCGCGGACAACCGGGCGTCCTGGACGGACTGCGGCGAAGGCCTTCGCGGGTGGACGGGCCGGGCGGTCGCGGCGAGCCGCGCGGCGCGGCCCGAGGCGGCTGGCAGGGGGCGCGGGCCGCCGCGGACAGCCGGCGCGGGGCTCGGCGGCGGCCAGGTCCGCCCCCTCGTGGCCGCGGGCGGCGATCAGGCCGGCTCGACGCCGATGCCTTCCCAGACCGCCTCGGCGCCGGAGTGGCCGACGCGGACGACCTGGACGACCGAGCCGACCGCGAGCCCGATCACGAGGACGCTCGCGACCAGCGCCAGCGCGGCCGGCCGGCGGCGCGCGCCAGCCGCCCGATGGCCGCCGGCGGTGCCGCTCGGGCTCGGTGACGCCCAGGCGGTGGGCCGCCAGCCGTCGGCGAACAGCAGGAGCAGCGCGGCCACGAACATCCCGGCGACCCACGGCAACAGGCCGCTGGCCAGGTCCGCGTGCCGGGCCACGCCCTCCGGCTCGAACAGCAGCCGGTCACGCAGGGACTCGCCGCTCTCCGTGGTGATCGGCACCAGGATCACCATGGCGAGGGCGGCGATCGCGGGCAGCGGCCCGAGCGCGCGCCGCAGCCGCGGCCACAGTGCGCACAGGACCAGCAGCAGCGCGGTCAACGGCACCAGTACCACGGTGGCGTGGACGATCAGGGCGTGCGAGGGCAGTCCGAAGATCTCTGCGGGCAACACGGCCTCCCGGGGCGGATGACGTTGCGCCTGCAACGGGTTGCGCTGACCATCCAACAGCTCGCTGAAGACTTCGTGAGAACCGGGTCCCCCCAGCACGACCTTTACCAGGCCCTTACCAGAGCCATCGGTTCCGCGACGCCGACGCGCCGCGCGGGCGGGCGTCCGACCCGGCACGACACCAAGAGCGTGTCGATCAGATGACAGAGCGTCTTCCCGAGGGCCCGTCGTCGGCTGGTGTCGGCGGCAGGCCGGTACCGTGGGATCGCCCGGTGGCCGGGCCCGGCCAGCGTGCCGCGGCACCGCCGCCGCCCGCCCTCGCCCCGCCCGGCGGGGGCAGCCACCCGACCGAGCCGACAAGGACCGTGACCGACGCCGTGCCCGCGATGACCACTCGGCAGCGGATCGCCTACCAGGGCGAGCCGGGTGCCAACTCCCACCTCGCCTGTCGTGACGTGTACCCCGACTACGACGCGGTGCCGTTCCAGACGTTCGAGGAGTGCTTCGCGGCGATCGAGGACGGCACCGTCCAGCTGGCGATGATCCCGGTCGAGAACTCCACGGCCGGCCGCGTCGCCGACATCCACCACCTGCTGCCGCACACGAAGGCGCACATCATCGGCGAGTACTTCCTGCCGGTCCGCCACCAGCTGCTCGCGCTGCCCGGGGCGACCCTGGAAGGCCTCAAGACCGTGCACAGCCACCCGCAGGCGCTCGCCCAGTGCCGGTCCGCGCTGCGCGCGCTCGGCCTGCGCCCGGTGCCGGACGCCGACACCGCCGGCGCGGCCCGCGAGCTCGCCCAGTCCGGCGACCTGACCAAGGCGGCGATCGCGTCGAAGATGGCGGCCGAGGTCTACGGGCTGGACATCCTGCGGTCGGACCTGGCCGACGATGAGCACAACACCACCAGGTTCCTGATCTTCTCCGGCGAGGACCTGCGGGCGGCGGCCGGCGTGCACGCCCTGGTGACGACGTTCTTCTTCGAGGTGAAGAACCGCCCGGCGGCGCTGTACAAGGCGCTCGGCGGCTTCGCCACCAACGGCGTGAACATGACCAAGCTGGAGAGCTTCATGGTCGGCGGCGGGTTCGTCGCGACCCAGTTCCTCGCGGACATCGAGGGCAGCCCGGAGGAGCCGGCGGTCGCCCGGGCGTTCGAGGAGCTCGGGTTCTTCGCCGACTACCGGATCCTCGGCGTCTACCGGGCCAGCCGCTACCGCGAGCGGTTCGCCGACCAGGCGAACACCGGCGCGGCGCTGTCCCGCGCCAGCGCCGCCGGCCGCTAGCGCCGGCCGGCGGGCTGTCGATGCGGCGACTGCTGCCGGACCCGGACCCCGCCGCGCTCGACCAGGCCGGCCTGGACGCGGCCTACGCCGTGCCCACGCCGCCGGAGGGCGCCTGCCACGTCCGGGCGAACTTCGTGATCTCGGCGGACGGCGGCGCCGAGGTGGGCGGCCGCTCCGGCGCGCTGGGCGGCCCCGGTGACCGCGCGGTGTTCCGCACGCTGCGCTGGCTGGCCGACGTCGTCCTGGTCGGCGCGCAGACCGTGCGGGCGGAGGACTACGGGCCGGTCGTGGTGCCCCCGCCCCGCCGCGAGCAGCGGGTCGGCGCCGGTCTCCCCCCGGTCCCGCCGATCGCGGTGGTCACCAACTCGCTCGACCTGGATCCCGGGGCCCGGCTGTTCACGGCCGAGGCCCGGCCGCTGCTGCTCACCAGCGCCAGGGCCCCGGCCGACCGGGTGGCCGCGCTGTCCGCGGTGGCCGACGTCGTCGTCTGCGGCGACTACCGGGTCGAGCCGGGCCGCGCGCTCGCCGAGCTCGCGGCCCGCGGGCTGCGCCGGGTGCTCACCGAGGGCGGGCCGCGGCTGTTCACCGACCTGGCCCAGGCCGGGCTGCTCGACGAGCTGTGCCTGACGCTCGCGCCGCTGCTCGCCGGCCCGGGGCGGCTGGGCATCGTGTCCGGGCCGACGCCATGGCCGGCCCAGCTGCCGCTGCGCCTGGTGCACGCGCTGGAGGAGGACGGTGCCCTCTTCCTGCGCTACCGCGTCGGCGCCGCCGGCTGACCCGGCGCGGGCCGGGCGGGCCCGCTCGTCCGCCGCCTCGCCTGTCCACAGGCCGGCCGTCGTCCACAGGTCACGCCGACCGTCCGCCCGGCGGGCGCGAGCGGGCTAGCGTCCGCCGCAACGAGCGGAAGGGCGGTGGCGGATGACGACGGAGCAGAACCCGGCGACGGGCCGGGCCGGTTCGACCGATGGCGCCTCCGATGGCCTGACCGGCCTGACCGGCTTGGTCGCCAACCGGCACCGCGCGGCGTTGCTTGCCACGGCGGCTGAGCTGGCCACCGGGCACGGCGAGATCGCGACCGCGTTCGACGGGGTGGGCACGGCCCTGGCGGCTGGCGCCTGGGAGGGGCCGTCGGCGACCGCCTGGTCACGGGAGCTTCGCCGGGTGCGGGCCGAACTGCTAGGCGCGCTGTCGGTCGCGGCGGCGGACTGCGCCGCTGCCGCCGGGGCGCAGCCCGAGCAGGTCACCCCGGGTGACCCTCGGGCGCTGCCGCCGCCCGAGCCTGGCGCCCGCCAGCCGATGGCGCTCGCCGCGCCACCACCCCGGGCCGACCAGCGCCCCGGGCACGGCACGCCCAGCCGGGGTGGCCGCGGCCCGCAGGGCGGGTGAGCGGCCGTGCCCGGGGCGCCCGAGAGGGTCGTGCTGGACCTCGATCTGGTCGCGGTCCTCGTCCGCCGGCTGGTGACCCTGCGCGACCTGCTATGGAGCTGGCATGGCCGGCTCGCCGCCGCGCCGCGCCCGGTCGGCGACCCGGCCGGGGTAGTGATCTGCGCCCTGGCCCGGGCCTCGGGCTGGGCGCAGGCCGCGGCGGAGATGCTCACCCGCAGGGTCGCGCTCGCCCGCTCCGCCGAGGCTGCGGCGGGCCTGCCGGCGGCGGCGCCGCGGCCGCGGCTGGCCCGCTTTGGCCAGGACCGGCGCGAGGCGCCCAGCGGCCGGGTAGTGGCGGTGACGCTGCCGGCCGACCCGTTCCACGGCGACCGGGCGGCGGCCAGGGCAGCGGGCCGGCGGCTGGGTGAGCGGCTCGTGGCCGCCGTACTGCGACCGGCGCCGGACATGACGGAGCTGGCCGCGCTCACCGCCGAGCTGCGCGCCAGCGCGCTGGACCCCGACCTCACCGACGGGCTGGTCACCGCGGTCGGGCCCGGCCGGCTCGCGGAGCTGCTGCACGTGGCCGAGGGGATAGCGGGCGGGGACGCGCGCCACCGGGCCCGCCGCCCGCCGCGGTCGCGGGCGCCGGAGCTGGCGGCGCTGACGGCCGCGCTCGGCACGGCCCTGGGCACGGTCAGCCGGACCGGGCGGCTCACCGCCAGCTGGTTCGGCCGGTTCAACGTCCGTGGCCAGGCCGACGCAGCCGAGACGTCGCTGCTCGCCCCGCTGCTCGCGGGCAACCGGTTCGCCCCGGCGACGCTGCGGATGCTGGGCGAGGCGCTGTTCGGCGGCACGAGCCCGGCCGGGCAGGCCGGCCCGGACGGCGATCCGGTCGGCAGCGGCATGCTCGGGGCAGCCGACGTGCCAGCCCCGGGCGGCCGCGACGGCGACAGGCACGGGCGGCGGCCGCGGCCGGCGGAACGGAGCGGCGCCGGCGAGCCGCGGCCCACCGTCGGGCCGGTGCGCGACGTCGGCCTGTTCGGCTCCGTCGGTCCGGGCGGGGCTGGGCAACGCGAGGCCTACGCCGTGGCGCTGCTGCGGGCCATCGCGGACGAGCCGACGCTGGTCGCGTCGTTCGCCACGGCGCACGTACCGGCGGTGGTGGCGCTCGCGCGCGCCCTGCCGGCTCCTCGGCTGCTCGGCGCCACCAGGTGGCCGTCGGCCGCGATCACCGACGCCTGGTATGACCTGCTCGGCCGGGCGGGGGGCGAGCGGGTGCGGCGCGCGGACCCGGCGGGCGCGGCGACGTTCGTCGCCAGGCTCGCGTTCGCGGTCTACCAGGAGCCGGAGCGGCCGCTGAGCCCGGCGCTGCTGGCGCGGATCGCGGCGGTGCCGCACGTCTGGCGGGAGGAGATGTACGCATCGGTCACCGGCCTGCTCCCGGCCGCGGACGCGCTGCGCGACCCGGCCACCGGCGGGCTGGTGGCCAGCTGGCCGGCCGCCGGGCCGTGGGCCACGCACCTGCCCGGGCCGGTGGACGCCGCGCGGGTCCCGGCCGAGCTGTGGGCAGCGCTCCTGCGGGAGAGCCTCGCCTCGGCCGGCACCGACACCGGGCTCGCGACCGTGGGCCGGCTGGCACGGGACGCGGCGGAGCTCGCGGCCGCGGACGAGGAGGCGACCTGGGCGGCGACCCGCGGCTACCGGGGCGATGGCCACACCGCCTACCCGGCGAGCCCGCGCGACCTCGGCGCGCTGCGGCGGTCCGCCATGCTGGGGTTCTTCGTCGGCGCGGCCGCCGACGCCGCCGAGGAGCTGGCCCGGGCCGACCTCGCGGCGGTACAGCGGCGGGCACACGCGGCCGAGCGGGCCATCGACCAGCTCGCGGCGGCCCTGTCCGCGGTCCAGCCGCACAGCGGGGCGCTGGCGAACCTCTGGTCGATCATCACCGGGGTCACCCTGGCGACCGCGGTGTCCGAGGGCAAGTGGGCGCTGCGGGCCCGCCCCACCGCGGAGGCGCTGGCGGTCATCGCGCGGGTGCGGGCGGCGGTGTCCGTGGCCGTGCCCGGGTGGCAGGACGACTACGTGGCCTCGGCCCTGGCGGTGTGGCGGCGGCGCGCCGACGACCCGCTCCTGCCGGTCGAGGTGACCGGCCCCGACGGGCTGCGACGCCGGTTCACCGGCGACCCGCGCGCCGACGGGTTCGTGACCGGCCCGCACGACGACTTCCTCGACCCGGCGGGCAACCCGCGCGACCCGGCCGCCATGTCCCCGGCCCAGCGGGACGCCTTCCAGCGCTGGCTGGCCAGCCCGGCGCTGGTGGCCAACAACGACGCCATCCCCGCCCCGCGCCCGGGAGCCGGCTGATGGCCGGGCGGTGGCTGCCCCTGGCGCGGGCGGCCGGCTCAGCGCAGCACGTCGGCGAGGTCGTAGCGGACCGGCTCGTCGAGCTGGGCGAAGGTGCAGCTGGTGGGCTCCCGGTCCGGCCGGAAGCGGACGAACTGGGTGGTGTGCCGAAACCGCGGCCCCTCCAGGTGGTCGTAGCGGACCTCGACGACCAGCTCCGGCCGCAGCGGCACGAAGGAGAGGTCCTTGCCGCGCCCCCAGCGGCTCTCCCCCGCCTCCCACGGGGTGCGGGCGCCGTCTGCCGCGCGTTCCGGCGCCCACGGGTGCCCGGCGAGATCCGTGACCAGCGGCGCGAGGTCGCGGGCGAGCGAGCGGCGGACCTCGAGCGGGAAGGCCGAGGTGACCCCGACCGACGCCAGCCGGGGCGGCGCGCCGGGGTGCGGCGCGTCCTCGTAGAGGCCGAGCATCAGCGAGCCGACGGCGGTCGGCTCCGGCGCGTAGGGCCGGTAGCCGGCGACCACGCAGTCGGCGGTCCGCTCGTGCTTGATCTTGAACATCACCCGCCGGTCGGGCTGGTAGGGGGCGTCCAGCGGCTTGGCCACCAGCCCGTCCAGCCCGGCACCCTCGAACTGGTCGAACCAGCGCGCGGCCTCGCCGATGTCGGTCGTCGCCTGGGTGACGTGCACGGGTGCGCGCGCCCCGGCCAGCGCCTCGACCAGCAGCTCGCGGCGGGTCGCGAACGGCTCGTCCAGCAGCGACCGGTCACCGAGGGCGAGCAGGTCGAAGGCGACGAACGACGCCGGCGTCTCGACGGCCAGCCGGGACACCCGGCTCGTCGCCGGGTGGATCCGCTGCCCGAGCGCGGCCCAGTCCAGCCGGTCGCCCACCACGACGACGATCTCGCCGTCGAGCACGCACCGCGGCGGGAGCTGGGCGCGGAACGCCTCGACCAGCTCCGGGAAGTAGCGGCGCATCGACTTCGTCGTCCGCGAGCCGATCTCCACCTCCGGCCCGTCCCGGAAGACCACGGAACGGAACCCGTCCCACTTCGGCTCGTAGCTCATCCCCGCGGGGATCTGGGCCACGGAGCGGGCGAGCATCGGCTTCACGGGCGGCAAGACGGGCAGGTCCACCAGCCCATGCTCGCCCACCGCCCCCGCCCCGGGCGCAACCAGCCGCACCGGCCCGCTCGCGGCGCGGGCCCGGCCGCCGGGCTGGGCGCTGTCGGGGCCGTGGGCGCGCCAGCCAGGCGGGCGCTCGCGCCGGGCAGGTACCCGCTCGTCAGGTGGGCGCGAGCCAGCCGGCGCAGCGCAGGTGGGCGAGCACCGCCGCGACGGCCTCGTCCGCGCAGAGCGCCGTGATGTCGACGGTGAGCTCGGCGCCACCCGGCCCGGCGGCGGGCTCCGCTCCCCCGGCGGGCCCGGCCGGCGCGCCTGGGCGCTGCTGCGCGCCGGCCTGCCCCTGGCCGGCCGGCGCCGTGGTGACCCGCACGTGGACGAAGCCGGCGCCGGTGCGCTCGACCAGCGCGCGGGCCCGCGCCGCCGCCGTCTGGGTCACATCCGGCGCGCAGACGGCGATCCCGCCCGCCGCGGACACCTCGGCGGCGACGAAGCCCACCCGGGTGGCCAGCGCCTGGTCGGCCCGTGCGGGGTCGGGCTCGCCGCCCAGGTAGGCCCGGGCCGTGTCGCGGTCGAGCAGGGTGACGTGCCGGCGGCCGCGCTCCAGCAGCCGGCAGGTCAGCAGGCGGGCCAGGCGCGACGTGCCCGCGTCCGGCGGCCCGCTGAACAGCACCGTGAACCCGCGGGCCACCCGCGGCGGGTAGGCGCTGGCCAGCTCGGCCGCCACCGGCGGCGGGGTGAGCTCGGCCGGGACCGACCGGCCGGCGGCGAGGAAGGCGGCCAGCTCCGCCCGGCCCGGGGTGCCCAGCGCCGGCCCGGTGAGGCTGCCGCCCAGCCCGTAGAACTCGGCGAGGTGGGCCCGCAGCGAGATCAGTTCGGCGAGCCGGTCCGCCGAGCCCGGCTCCTCGGCCTGGCCGGCGGCGAGGCCGCCACGCAACGGGGTGGCGGTGAACCCTGGCTCGCGGGGCGCGGCGAGCTCTGGGCTGGGCACCACCGGGACCAGCACCAGCAGCGGGCCCGGCTCCCCGGCGGGCGGCTGGCCGCCTGGTTCGGCGAGGCCCGGCGGGTGCGCCGGCCGGGTCGCCTCGGCGGCGATGGCGGGATGGGCCAGCGTTGCCTCGGCCGGGCGCAGCGGCTCGCGCAGGGCGTCCAGCGCCGCCCGCAGTGCCCGCACCCGCAGGTGGTGCCGGGGGTCCGTCGGGTCGGCTCCGCCGACCGGGGCGAGGACGACGCAGCGGCGGCCCTGGCGGCTCAGCGCCCGGATCCGGGCGACATCGGCGGTGTGCAGCAGGCCGTCCGCCCACACGGCCCAGGGCAGCGGCGGGGTGTGCCAGCCGCGCCGGCGCAGCTCGGCGCGCAGCTGGTCCGGGCGCAGCCGCAGCTCGCGGTGGTCGGGATGATCCGGCAGCCGAAGGCCCGCCAGGGTGCCGGCCAGCCGGACTACCGGCTCGCCGGCGCGGCGGGCCGCCGCCCGCTCCTGCGGGAGCACCGCCCGCAGGCTCAGCGCCGCGAGCAGGACACCGTCGGGGTCGCGCAGCGCCACCGGGTCGCCCCGGCCGAGCCCGGCCGCCGCCCGCGCCGGCACCACCAGGCCGGGCACCCGCAGCCCGTCGCGCAGGGTGTCCTCGGGGTAGCCGGGCACCGGGCCGAACGCGCCGAGCAGCAGCAGCTCGAGGTCGGCGAGCTGGTCCGGGGCCAGCACCAGCGACGGCCAGCGATGGGACGCGGCGGTCAGCTCGGCGGCCCGGTCGGCGCCGACCAGCGCGAGGGCGGGAGCGGCCACGTCCTGACCGTAGCCCGCGCGGCGCCGGCCTACGCCTCATCGGGCCCGCCGCCCTGGCGCGCCGCCGCCCGCTCGGCCGGTCAGCCGGCGCCACCCGTGGGCGGCGGCGCGATCAGCACGGGCGGCCGGGTTTGCGCGCGCGGCTGGCCGGGGCGCGGCTGGCCGAGAGGCCCACCACGGCGGCCCCGCCCGCTAGCCGCCCGGCTGGGCGGCCGCGGCGGGCTGGCCCTCCTGGTAGCGGGCGACGGCGGCGAGCACCTGGCTGGCCAGCTCGGGCCGGCAGATCAGCAGGTCGGGCAGCAGCGGGTCGGGCTGGTTGTAGCGCAGCGGCGACCCGTCGATCCGGGAGGCGTGCAGGCCGGCGGCCAGCGCGACCGCGACCGGGGCGGCCGAGTCCCACTCGTACTGGCCACCGGCGTGCAGGTAGACGTCGGCCTCGCCGCGGACCACCGCGGACGCCTTCGCGCCGGCCGAGCCCATCGGCACCACCGTGCCGCCCAGCGCCGCGGCGACGTCGGTGACCAGCCGCGGTGCCCGGGTGCGGCTGGCGACCAGCCGGGGCCCACCCGCCGGCATCGGCGGTGGCGGGCTCGCCGACGCCGTGGACAGGGTCAGCCCGAGCCCCGGCAGCGCGACGGCGCCGGTGACCAGCTCGCCGGCCTGCCAGAGCGCGACGTGCACGGCCCAGTCGGTCCGGCCCTCCTCGGAGAACTCCCGGGTCCCGTCGAGCGGGTCGATGATCCAGACGCGGTCGGCCCGCAGCCGGGCCGGGTCGTCGACGGCCTCCTCCGACAGCACCGCGTCCGCGGGCCGGTAGCGCGCCAGGGCCGCTCCCAGTAGCTGCTGGGAGCCGGCGTCGCCGGCGTCGCGCAGCGCGGCCGGGTCGGCGAAGCCGTGGCTGGCGCGGATGGCGAGCAGCCGCTGCCCGGCCTCCTCGGCCAGGCGCACCGCGAGCTGCGCGTCGGACAGGTTGTCGGCGTCAGCGATGTCGATGCTCACCGGACGGCAGTGTAGGGCGGCGATCTGGCACAGGCGCGGGATGCGCCCGCCGCGACCAGCCCGGCCGGCCAGCTCACGGCGCCGGCGGGCAGCCTGGTCAGGCCCGCGCGGCGGCCGCGGGCGCGCGGCGGCGCGGCCGGGAGGCG
>JADGHD010000500.1 GCA_019689615.1 Frankia sp.
GTAGGTCTCGCCGGCCGCGACGATCTCGTGCCAGAACGGCCACACCCGCTCCCAGTCGTCCGCCTCCGCCGGCCTGATCACCAGCTCGCCGTCCACGCGACTATTCTCGCCGCCCGCCGGGCTGGCCCCGGCCAACGCCGTCGGTCCGGCAGGACCGGCCTTCGCCGCCGAAGACCCCCGCCTCTCGGTCAGCCGGATGGAGATCGATCGGCCGGGCCGGGTGCGGCGCCAGCAGTCCATCAGATATCTCGTGGCCGACCCGGTGGCTCGTTATATCCAGGAGAACAATCTTTACCGGACGGTTTCGGCTGCGACCTGGTAGCCGCCGCGGCCCCGCCCAGCAGCAGCGCGCAGAGCTGGGAAAGCCCGGCATCCGAGCTTTCGACCGCGCACACCGTGGCCTGTCGGGCGGCCATGATGCGACGGGCACGGGTGGTTGGTGGCCCGCACTGGAGCCAGAACGCCCGCCGCCCGGCCGCCCCGGCGGCGAGCTCGCCCAGGGGCAGGTCCCAGCTCGCCGACCAACCGCAGATCAGCAGGTCGAACGTGGTCAGGATGCGGGAAAGAGCCGCTGCCACCGCCGGATGGTAGGTGTGCAGGCGCGCCGTGCTCCGGCGGATCGACAGGTCGCGGTGATCGCCGTGTGGTTTCACCACCACGTGTCCGGCGAGGTCAAGGCCGCGGATGGTGGCCAGGCTGTGCGCGCAGCGGGGCGCCAGGCCCCGGTCCAGCATGGCCTGTTCCAGCAGCGCGTCGACGTTCGTGGTGATGACTGGCCCGACGAGCCCCGCGGCCGCCAGATCCGCGATGGCGCGGTGCGCCGGTGTCGGGCGCAGGCCGTCGAAGTGCGCTGCGGGCAGCGTGTCCGCGTGTTCCGTCGCACCCATCATGGTGAAGTAGTCCGGAAAGCGGCCGAACTGCCGTTCATACCAGGTGACCGGGTCGATGCCGGCGGGTGAGCCGGTGGCCGAGGCGAGACCGCGGAGCAGATCCTGGCCGGTGGGCAGCCCGGCGGAATAGGACGTGCCGGCTCCGGCGAGAACGGCCACCGGCAGCTCTGCGGACAGGATCTCGTCGGCGAGTTCGGCCAGCCCGCGCAGGCTCACCGGACGTACCACGCGCGCCGCAGGTCCGCGAGTCGGCCCGCGAGGCCGGAAGGCGGCTCATAGTCGACCAGGGCAAGCCAGGGGAGCGCTGGCACCTGCTCGGGCGCCGCCGCGCCGAGGATCCCGCCGACCATCGCGGCCACCGTGTCGGTGTCGCCGCCCAGGTACACGGCCTGCAGCAGGGCCGAGCCGAGGTCGTCCGCCGCGCGAACAACGTGAACCACCGCGGCGACGGTCTCGTCCGCGTCCAGTCCCACCCCTTGCTCGGGCGGTCTCCACCGGCCGGCGAGCGCGGCCTGGACGGCACTCAACTCCGCGTCGCGCCGGCCAACCCAGGCGACCTCCTCCTCCGCCGCGGCGAGAATCGTGTCCCGCTCGACGCCCTCCACCGCCCATGCGCCCATCGCGGCGATGACCTGCGCCGCGCCTATGGCGACCGGTGCCTGGTGGGTGCCAACCGCCAGCGCCTCCACCCGGCGGCGACGCAGGTCAGCGTCGGTGGCCGGGGTGACCCAGCCGACCGGCAGCATGCGCATCGCCGCCCCGTTGGTGGGCCGCCGGCCCGGGTCGGGCGCTGGGATCCGCCCGGTCGCGGTGAACTCCGCCAAGGCGGCTCGCGTGGTGGGGCCGAGCCCGCGGATCTCGTCGGCGACCGCCGCCAGCCGGGCCATGAACTCCTCCGGTGTCGGCCTGCCCTCGGTATCCGCCAGCAGCTCGGCCACCAGCATTACCTGAGCCGTGTCGTCCGAGGTCGAGCCCCGGGGCCAGCCCCACCGCGCGGCCGGGATGGAGGCGACCGCATCCCTGTCAACCGTGACCGGTGTGCCGCCCTCCCAGGGGACGCCAAGCGCGTCGCCGGCAGCGAACGCGGTCAGTGCGGCGCCGATCCGGTCGGCGGCCGGAAGACGGATCTCGGGGCAGCGCGCGTAGAGACTGCCGAACCCCTCGGACTCGATGCGCCGACGCGCCCGGTCGACAAGCTCCAGCCAGCCTCGCTCGTCGCCCCGAGCGCGCCGGACCCGCGCCTGGGTGATCCAGCCGTGGGCGACGTCGTAGGGGATCGCGGCCTCCTCGAATCCGGCGAGGGCCTCCGCGGCGAGACGGTCCGCGTCGTCGAGCCGTCCGGACAGCACAGCCGCCTCCGCGCGCCCGCGGGCGACCTTCGCGTGCAGCAGCTTAGTCCCGACAGGGGCTGTGCCGGTTGACGAACAGCCGAATGCCGGCCAGCGGCCGGCGGCTCACGTCATCGAAGATGGACACGGCATGGCGCCCTTCGCCTCGCGCGGATTCGGTCCGACTGCCAGTGCACCTGTCTGCGGGACGCGGCGGGATGACCGCGCGTTGCCACTGTGGCACATTCCGGGTTGGCAGTCGAGGCGGTCGGTAACGAGGTGAGTCGGCTCAGCGAGGACGGCCAGGTCCTCTCGGGTGCTCCTCGACGGCCTCGGCGAGGACGCGGTGGACCGCGCCTGCGACGGCACGCGGGGAGTAGCGGCGGCGGACCCGGTCGCGATGGCGGGCGGCGGTCGCGGGATCCGGAACTGTCATCGTGTCCAGCAGGCGGGCCAGCAGATCCGCCAGATCGTCGTACAGCACCGCGCTGTCACCCCCCACCACCTCCGGATAGGCGCCGACGCGCGGGAGCAGGCAGTGGTTTCCGGTGGCCATCGCCTCCAGGGTGGCCACACCGAGGCTTTCGTGGATCGCGGTGCTCACCTGGATCTGGCTGGCCCACAGCTCGGCGTAGTAGCGGTCGGTCGACAGGTCGTCGCCGCGGATGACCCGCCCCGGGAAGGCCGCGGCGAGCGAGGCGAGCTGACGCCCCCAGCGCGAGCCCGCCGGGAAGTGCCGGGTGACCAGGACGGACGTGTCGGTGCGAGCCAGGACCTCCGCCACCAGGTCGAGAAACACACCGGGCTGTTTGGCGGGGATCGGGGCGTGGTTGAAGACGATCCTCCGAGGCCGCGGGCCGCCCGGACCGGGCAGCGCCCCGTCTCGGGCCGCGTCGATGCGGGCCAGGTCGAGCGGCAGCCCGACCGTCCGCAGCTTTCCCCCGAGCTCCACGGCGGCCTGGGCGGAGACGGAGCCCACCTCGCGCAGCAGGACCTCGCGGAGGTGGTCGCTGACCACCAGCACACGGTCGGCGGCCATCAGGTTCCCGAGGTCAGCCCAGCGCAGCCGTGGATAGCGCTCGGCGCGGAACGTGTCGGTCCGATCCCAGTGACTTCCGTGTGTGTATGTGACCAGCGGACGTGACCCGCCCTCGTCGAGGATTCGGCGGAGGTCGGCGGTGAACGGCCAGAAGGCGTGGAAGGCGAGCACGACGTCGTGCGCGTCGCGGCGGACCGACTGCTCGAAGCGTTCGAGAGTCTCACCGACCCATACGGTCTGCCGCCGTGCGGACGAGGCGACGACGTCCACCGCCAGGCCGTGGTCACGAAGACCTGCGACGAGGGCGTCGCAGCAGGTCACGCCGAAGCCGAGGGCATCGCTCGCGGTCGCCCGCGCGGCACCGGCAGGATGCCGGTACGTCGGCACGAACAGCACCCGCATCGCGTTCCCCCGACAGGACCGAGCCCGACCGCAGCCGACCGGGCAGCGCCGCCCGGACAGAATTCTCGCGCTCAGCGCGGCACAGCACCACGGCTGCCGCCCCGCATCCGGGCGGCAGAACATGTGTTTCGTCAGCGAGAAGCCGAGCATGCGCGAGCACCGCGAGCTGCCTTTTCGCCCGGCTGGTCGACCTGGCCG
Organism: Frankia sp.; assembly: GCA_019689615.1. GTDB lineage: Bacteria > Actinomycetota > Actinomycetes > Frankiales > Frankiaceae > Pseudofrankia. The sequence continues at coordinate 3,858 of JADGHD010000500.1, forward strand.
GCGGGTGGGGGCCGAGCAGCGCCTCCCGCATTGCCCTGGTCATCGGAAACAACAGCGCCTCTGGGCTGACGAGGGTGCGTCGGCTGGTGGCTGGCCGGGGGCGGTGGTTCCAGGCGGATGGTTGGCCGAGGCCAAGGAACGTTCCAAGCGCGGCGCAAGCTGGCCGGCGTGCAC
>JADGHD010000501.1 GCA_019689615.1 Frankia sp.
TCGACTACTACCTGGTCAACCTGGTGATCCAGGGCCTGCACTCATACGCCGGCGTCTGAGCCAGCGGCCTCCCGCTGACCCTGGCCCCTGAACGCGTCGGCGAGAGCGGCGAGAAGGCCGTGGATCTGCGGTTGCGGTTCGGCGCGTCGTTGCAGGAAGTACCAGGTTTCGTCGTTCCGGTCGACGGTGCGGACGAGAGTCCAGCCTTGGACCTCGCTGTAGTAGCGGACAAGGCCCGGATACGGGCCGACGCCGCGACGGACCCACGTCCTGCCGTTGCGGAAGGCGTGGTCGAGGGCCCACCAGGCCAGCAGCGCACCTGGCCTGGCGGTCCGGTAGGACGGGTTGGTAACCGTAGTCGCGAGGAAGATCGACGGCTCCGCGCGTTCTTCTTCGGTCCATGCCCAAGCGGGGCAGGACTCGAAGAGGCTGGTGCAGGCGATGATCTGCCCGTTATCGCTTGCCATGACCCAGACCGGGAACGCGGGCTTGCGGACCTGGGAGGCGAGCGACTCCGCACGGGCATACCAGCCCTCCCAGCCAGGGAGGCCCCGATCGCGCATCCATTCGGCCCGCCGCCGGATCATCGCGGCGACAGGCATCTCGTCGTCCGCTTCGGCGGGCCTGATCGTGACCACGGGGCGGGAGCCTAGCGACCAGCCGCACGGATGGCCACATCGAGCGCTATGACCTGCCAGACTTCCCGGTCGCGTTCGGCGATGTGCCCGCGGCCGATCCGCTCGGCAACCTCACGCAGCCCGTCCGCATCGACCAGGCCGGTGTCAATGAGCGGACTGCCATCCAGGAGCCTCCCCAAGTATGGCAACGCGTAGCGGACCAAGCCGGTGGCCATCACGTCGGCGAAGTTCTCCCGCAGGACGGGGTCCGTCACATTGGGGCTGAATCCGAGACGCCGAAGCCGCTGGCGGTGGACGTGCTTGCGGCGGCGCAGGTCTCGGGGCAGCCACTCGCCGAAGCGGATCAGGTTTGGATCGGCGAACGGGTGCACAGGCCATAGCCCAGCCTTGAGGAACAAGGGGTTGCCACACGCGAACGCGAGGAGCGTCATCTCATTGACGACCGTCGCCGGTGCGATGTCTGCCTCTGCGTCTTCCAGCGCGAAGCGGGCTGCCTTCCCGATCCAAGGCATGAAGGGCTTTCCGACGCCGACGGCCCGCTGGGTGACCTCCTCGGCGGTGAGCGCGACCATCTCGTCGCCGCCAACGCCGGTGAAGACCGTGGTGATGCCCTGTGCGGCGAGGCCCATGTGCATGGCCATCGTGGCCTCGTAGTAGTGCTCCTCGTAGGGACTGACGAACCGGCCACGAGCCCGGGCTCCGGACGGATGAAGCGGCGGCAGATCGAGCGCGGAGACAGTCAGGTCCCCGCGGAACCGGCCAGCCCGTAGCTCGTCCCGCCGGGCGCGCTGTTGCTCTCCGGCCGCGCCACCGAGAAGCATCGCTGTCGTAAGCAGTTCCCCCGGGTGACGGCGCGCGAGTGACATCGCGACGTTGCTGCTGTCGAGCCCTGCACTGAGCTGAACGGCCGCCGTCTCGGGCCCGTAGGGCCGACGGTCGAGGACATCTTCGACCAGCGCCTCATAGGCGTCGAGTACGTCGTCCTCGCTGATGCTTGGCGCGAACTCGCGGGCGAGAGAATGCGTCGCGGGATGCGGATAGGTGACGGACAGCCCAGTGGCTGGTCGCCACGTGAGCGTTGCTCTTTCGGTCGTCCGCCGTACTCCGGTCCAGACCGTGCCGGCGGAGTAGCGGGACCTCAGCGTGAGCCGGCGGGCTACGGCCAAGTCGACCAAGTCGTCGGCACGGAACCAGCCGACCAGGTCTGCGATGTTCCACGAGCCGTGCAGTGCCCCCGCGGTGGCGGTTAGGTAGACCGGCGCGACGCAGTGTGCACCGACGTTGATCGTCACGCCACCCTCTTCAACACCGACGATCAGCCAGTCGTTCGGCCAGTCGCGAGTCTCCGCGAGCAACCGGTCATGGTCGGAAGACGCCGCGCGGTCGTTCGTTGCAGCCTGTCGCTCACGCACCACGATGGCAATCCATCCTCCCCCACCGTCGACGAGGAAGCTCTCGATCATTGGGTGGTTGTACGGAGCGACGTAGCTGGCTCCGGACTGGTAGCGGTCCCCGGCACGACGCCAGCGCCGGCGGAGGTCCGCCTCGTCTACGCGCAATGTGAGCACGATCGTTCCTTCTGGAATGAAGCGCCCGACCCGCCACCACGCCGGTGGCCGGGTCGGACGCCGAGGGCGGTTGGGGTCAGTCCTTGATCTCGTCCACCTCAGACTGGGTGTCGCTGTCGCCCTCCTCCTTCTTGTACTGGTAACGGTTCTCGAGGCTCGGAGTGATCAACACGGCCGGCCCTGTGAACAGCCGCCGCTCGATCTTCTCGATCACGGACACGGTGGATCTCCTTGGTCGTGACGGGGACGTGGCGCTGACGTCGCCTGGGAGCTCGCTTGGTGGGCTCGGGATGCGCCGGAGCTCATGCGGGCAGCGACGCCGACAGACGACGGCTACCGATTCGGTTGTGCCGACTACGTAGGCGACGAATTGATGACACACTGCGCCATGCAAGTGCGACAGTGCGCAACAACCCGTTCCGTGCCTCTAAGCGTTGGTGCGGAACAACTGGCTCCGTCGCGACGGAACACCTTGTTCCGTCCAGCGCCGCGCGGAGGAAGGGACGATCCGCGGTGAACGCTGAGAGAGATCTGAAGGGCGAGCTCGCCCTACGAATCAAGACCCTGGCCAGGAAGCGTGGCCTGACCGTGGAGGCGCTCGCGGACGCTGCCTCGTACAGCCGCCGCTACATCACGGGGGTGTTGTCGGGCGACGGCCTTCCTTCGGAGCCTGTGATCACCAGACTCGACGCAGTACTGGGTGCGGGCGGTGAACTGATCGCGTTACGGGACCGTGCCAAACGGCAGCAGATGGCGCTACGGCACGGCCTCGCGCTTCCGGCGGATCCCGGAAACAGCGGCGCGCTGGCCGCGCCAGAACGCACCCTGGAAGCGGGGCGACAGAAGGAGGTGGGTCCGACGGACCGACGTGACGCGCTGCGTCTCCTGGCACTGGGACCATCGGCGGCGGAACTCTCCCGCCGGCTCGCGAGCGCGGACCCGGACCCCCTCACTCTTGACCAGTACGAAGCCGACCTGCATGAGGTGGCCGCGATCTACCGGGACACTCCACACGCCGAACTCGCCGCCACGGTCGGTGCGCGATGGCAGAGTGTCGAGGCGCTGCTCGACGGCCGCCCGTCACCGCGCATCCGCGGCCGGCTGACCCTACTGGCCGGCAACTGGGCTTTCTACCTGGGTACTCTCGCTTTCGACCTCGGGGATGACCGGTCCGCCCGATCGCTCCTGCATATCGCGGCCCACCACGCCGCCGAGGCGGGCGAGTTGCTCTCCACGACGACCCGCCGCTCAGAGGTCGTTCTGCTCACCGGCTCGGTGGCGGCGATGCGCTCGACCGTGGCGTACATGAACGCTGGCTACGGTCCGGCGGCAGACCTGGCTGGGGCCGCTCAGGAGGACGCGCACCCGTTCACCCGGCCGATCCTCGCGGGTTGTCGGGCACGCGCCGCAGCACTGGCCGGCCGGCCGGAGGAGGCGCGTGCCGCGCTCGCGGACATGCAGGAACACGTCTGGCAGGCTGGGATACTGCCCGGGCCAAACCCAGGCAATGAGGCGTTCGTGAGCACGTTCCTCGCGGTCACGCTTGCCCATCTCGGCGATGGCCACCAAGCCGAGCAGTACGCCCGGATGGGCCTAGACACCGTGCATCCGGGTCACTTCGTACAACTCTCGGGCGCGTACACGTCGCTGTGCCGTGCCTACCTGCGCCGCCCAGATCCGGAGCCCGAGCAGGCCGCGGATGCCGCAACGCGCGCCCTGACGATCCTGGATGGCCGGCCCACTCGCGGCACCATCCAACAGACCTGGCAGATGTGGCAGGAGATGTACGCCAAGTGGCCCAGCCTTCCATCGGTCCGCGACCTAG
>JADGHD010000502.1 GCA_019689615.1 Frankia sp.
TCGTCGGGCTGGGGTGCAACAACTTCGGGATGCGGATCGGCCCCGAGGAGACGGCGGCCGTCGTCGGGGCGGCGCTGGACGCCGGGATCACCCACTTCGACACCGCCGAGCTCTACGGCGGCGGCCGGTCGGAGGAGTTCCTCGGCGCCGCGCTGGGCTCGCGCCGGGACGACGCGGTCATCGCGACCAAGGTGCTGCGCCGGCCGAAGGACGAGCCCTACACGCCTGGGGCGCTGCGCCGCCGGATCCTCGACGGGGTCGAGACCAGCCTGCGCCGCCTCGGCACCGACCGGATCGACATCTACTACCAGCACTACCCCGACCCCGACGCCCCGCTCGACGAGCTGATGGAGACGTTCGACGAGCTGGTGCGGTCGGGGAAGGTCCTGCACATCGCGAGCTCGAACGTCACCGCGGCCCAGATCGAGGAGCGGGCGACGTTCGCCGCGGACCGCGGGCTCGCGGCGTTCACCGGCGTCCAGATCGAGTGGAACCTGCTCAGCCGCCAGGTCGAGGCCGAGATCGTGCCGGCGGCGGTGAAGGCGGGCCTGGGCATCGTCCCGTACTTCCCGCTCGCCTCCGGCCTGCTGTCCGGCAAGTACCGGCCGGGGCAGCCGTTCCCGGAGGGCAGCCGGCTCGCCGCCATACCGGCCTTCGCCGGGGTGGCGACCGAGGCCAACTTCGCCTACGTCGCCGAGCTGACCGCCTTCGCCGAGGAACGCGGCCACACCATCCTGGAGCTGGCGGTCGCCTGGCTCGCCGCCCAGCCGGGCGTCGCGTCCGTGATCACCGGCGCGACCCGCCCGGAGCAGGTCGCGGCCAACGCCGCGGCGGCGAACTGGCGGCTCACCCCGGAGGACCTGGCCGCTCTCCCGCAGCCGCCGACCGCGCCCGGCGCGCCGGCCTGAGCGGCCGGCCGGGCGGACACCGCCGCGAGGACGGCGCCCCGCCCGGTCCCGGCGCGGTCAGGAAGGCCGCCGCGGCGCGTACCGGGCGGCCTGGACGGCCAGCGCGGTGCTGACCTGGTGCGCCGGCGTGGGGTGCAGCAGCCGGATGTCGAGCAGCACGTCGCAGCCCCGGCCCGGGTGGCGCCAGATGCAGCGCAGCGGGGTCCTGGGCATCCACCAGGGGTGGCGGTCGACGTGCGGGGTGCGCAGCACCCACTCGGGCCCCGGCCAGACCGCGACCACGTCCTGGCGGCCCAGGCGGATCACCTGCGCGCCGCCGAGCTGCGACCACGGCACGCTGTAGTGCCGCCCGCCGGCCTGGGCCTGGATGCCCCCGGGGCCGATCACCAGCCGTGGTGGGCTGATCCCCAGCCGCAGCCGCCACAGCCCGCGCCGCCAGGTGGTCAGGGCCACCATCGCGCACCCGAACGCGAGCATCGCGACGGCGATGGCGCCCCTTGGCGTGCTGGCCGGGGTGTCCTCGCCGAGGTAGCGCAGCGCGTTCAGCATGGTGAGCACGCAGACGGCGACGAGGAGCAGCACCAGGTTCCCGGTGAGCAGGTGCGGCCAGCGCTGCCCGGTGAAGACGTAGGCGCCGTCCTCGGGCGGCTCGACCCGGGTCCGCGCCAACGGCGCCGGGCCCACCCGCGCCGGGTGCCGCGCGACCGGCGGGCTCACCGCGGGCTGCGCCGTCACCAGGACGGCGCCGGGCACCGACGGGTCGGGCAGCGTCGCGGCCAGCGGCGGCTCGGCACGCAGCTCGTCCTCCCGCTGCCCGACGAGGCGGGCCACCGGCGCCGGCCAGGCCAGCGGCCCGGCATCCGCGAGCCGGGCGGCGAACGCCGCCAGCAGCGCCGCCGGCGCCGGGCGATCGGCTGGGTCCTTCGCCAGGCACGGCCGCGCCAGGGCGGCGAGCTCCGCCGGCAGCGCGGCCAGGTCCGGCTCGTGGTGCACCACCCGGTACAGCAGGGCGGGCGGGTCGCCGTCGCCGAACGGGCCGGTCCCGGTGGCCGCGAAGACGAGGACGGCGGCCAGGGAGAACACGTCGCTGGCGGTGCCGGCGTCGGCGCCGGCCGCCTGCTCGGGGGACATGAACGCCGGGGTGCCGAAGACGTCGCCGTAGCGGGTCAGCGCGGTGCGGTCGGCGGCCCGGGCGATCCCGAAGTCGATCAGCCGGGGCCCGTCGGCGGCCAGCAGCACGTTGCTCGGCTTGATGTCGCGGTGCGCGATCCCGGCCCGGTGGATGCTGACGACCGCCTCCAGCATCCCGGCGCCGAGTCGCAGGCAGGCCCCGACCGGCAGCGGCCCGGTCGTCTCGACGACCTCGGCCAGCGACGGCCCGGGCACGTAGAGGGTCGCCAGCCACGGCACCGGCGCGTCCGGGTCGGCGTCGATCACCGGCGCGGTGAACGCCCCGCTGACCCGCCGCGCCGCCGCCACCTCGTGGCGGAACCGGTCCCGGAAGAACGGGTCGTCGGCCAGGTCGGTGTGCACCACCTTGACCGCCACGAACCGCCCGGCCGGGGAGCGGGCCAGGTAGACGCGGCCCATGCCACCATCACCGATCCGGCCCAGCAACGGGTACGGCCCGACCGCCTCCGGGTCGCCTGGCCCAAGCGGCCGCACCCGCGACTGTGACGACACCGGCACGACCACCATTCCGGCCCGCATCCGGGCAGGCCGCGCGATTCCCGGACGGACGCCCCCCGCGATCAGGCAGGCTACCGTATCGCCCCGGCAGCGGCGCACGGTGATCCGGGCACGGCCGACAGGCCCGGGCCGGGCCAGCCCGATCGTGGCGCTGGCCTGGCCGGCCTGGCGGGCCGCCTCGGGCAGCGGGCGAGCCCGTCGCCCCAGGCGGCCCCGGTGGCGCTGGCCAGCCGGTGCCGCATCGGGTCAGCGCCGGCGGACGTCCAGCACCGGCCGCCCCGGCGGGGTCCTACGCCGGAGTCTTCTCGTCGGCCGCCTCCGCGTCCGCGCGGATGACGGCGGTGTCGCAGGCGGCGTGGCCGACGCACTGGTGGCTGACCGAGCCGAGCAGCAGCCGGGCGAAGCCGCCGAGGCCCCGGCTGCCGACGACGAGCAGCTGCGCGTCCTTGGCCTCCCGCAGCAGCGCGCGGACCGGCGGCTCGGGGGAGACGACCGGGTCGACGACGACGTCGCTCGAGCCGTCCAGGCCGAGCTTGATCGCCTCGTCGACGACCTCCTGCGCCCTGCGCGCGAGCGAGCCCTGCGCGACCACGAGCACCTCGGTGTACAGGGGGTCGAAGCCGCCCCAGGCGTGCACCACCCGCAGCGGGACGCGCCGGACCGTGGCGGCCCTGGCCGCCCAGCGCAGCGCGGCGAGCCCGCCCGGCGAGCCGTCGATGCCGACCACGACCGGCCGGTCGTCCTCGCCCGTCGAGTCCGGCTGGTGGCCGCGGCGCGCGACGACGACCGGGGTCGTGGCGTGGTGGACCACGCCCTGGCTCACCGAGCCGGCCACCAGGCGGTGCAGCGGGCCGTGCCCGTGCTCGCCGATGACGAGCAGGTCCGCGTCCGCGCCCGCCCTGACGAGCGTGGGGACCGGGTCGCCAGCGACGACCTCCAGGCGCAGGTCGACGTTGGGCGCCGGCTCGCCAGCCCGCTTGACCGTGCGCTCGAGCATCTCGGCTGCCGCCCTGGTCAGGCCCTCGTGGTCGGCCGTCGTCGCGGCCTGCAGCACGCCGCTGGGCAGCCCGTCGGGCGTCCATGCCAGCAGGGCGGTCACCGTCGGCCGGCCGGCGTCACCGTCCGTCGCGTGGGTCGCCTGGGCCCACAGCCGCGCCTCGCGCAGTGCCCAGCGCAGCGCGGCCTCGGACCCGGGGGAACCGTCAACACCGACGAGGATGCGAACCGCGTTGCTCATGTCTCACGCTCCATCGCGCGTTCCGCCGTTGTCCGACCGGTACGGTTTGCCCGGCAGCCTGGCGGCGGAATCCGTCGTCCTGACTGTTCCACCGACAGCGCCGGCAAACGTATGCCGTTGGGCAGTAGGGCACGGTGCGTTGGTCCAGCCGCCCGGGTCCGATCGGCCCCCGCTGGCCCAGCCGGCCGACGACCGG
>JADGHD010000503.1 GCA_019689615.1 Frankia sp.
GTCGGGGACCGGGACGTCCGGGTCGAGCGGGGGTGGCCCCGGCGGACGGGGACGCACTCCAGCGAACGGGGCTGACATGGTGATCGCCCTACCCAGTCGGCCCGCCCCGAACCACCTGGAACCGCCTCAGCCGGCGGGTGCCTGGTCGAGCCGGCGCGGCGGGACCGGGGCGTCGGCCGGGCGCAGTGGCCGCCAGTCCTGGTCACGCGCCCCGGCGGCCGCCAGCAGGCCGGCCACCGCGCCATAGTGCTGGATCTCGCCCGCGTGCACCCGCGCCACCGCGTCGTCCAGGCTGACCCACTCGGTGCGCAGGTCGGCCTCCTCGTACTCGCCGAACTGGCCGAGTTCGTAGCGCTCGTCCGCTGGCACCTCGGTCAGCTCCCTGGCCAGGTAGACCCGGGCGTACTGGTTCATCGAGCCGGGCGAGACCCGCAGGTCGAGCAGCGTGTGCCAGCTCGCCGCGCGCAGCCCGGCCTCCTCGGCCAGCTCGCGCCTGGCCGCCTCAAGCGGCGGCTCGCCCGGCTTGTCCAGCAGGCCGGCCGGGATCTCGACCAGGAACCCGCCGACCGGGTGGCGGTACTGGGACAGCAGGAGCACCTGGCCCGCCTCGTCCAGGGCCACGATCATCACCGCCCCGGGATGCTCGACGACGTCGCGGACCGCCGTCTGCCCGGCGGGCATGCGCACCTCGTCAATGTGCAGCGATATCACCCGCCCCTGGTGCACCAGGCGGGTGGCGACGGTCTCGTAACCAGCGCTCACGGCGGCAGTCCTCTCGTCGGCCTCGGCTCGCCCGCTGTCCGCCCGGCGCTCGCGCGGGCCCCGTGGGCACGATCCTGACCGACGGGCCCGGACCGGCGGCGCGCGGTGCCCGCCGACCCCGCCGGCGGACGGACAGGCCAGGATAAGGGCATGCCGATGCCCGACCCGTCCGCCGAGCCCAGGACGCCGCCGCACGACATCGACCCGGAGTTCCTCGCCCTGCCGCGGGCGGCGCTGACCGACGCGGCCCTGCAGACCGCCCGCGACCTCGGCGCCAGCCACGCGGACATCCGGATCGAGCGGCTGCGCGACGGCTCGCTGTCGTTCCGTGACGGCAACCTGGAGACCAGCCACGACGGCGCCTCCGTCGGCTTCGCCGTCCGGGTCGTGTACGAGGGGACCTGGGGGTTCGCCGCCGGGGTCGACCTCACCCCGGACGAGGCGGCCCGCGTCGCCCGGGAGGCCGTCGAGGTCGCCAGGGTGGCCCGTCCGCTGAACTCCGAGCCAGTCGAGCTCGCCGACGAGCCGGTGCACGCCGACGCCACCTGGGTGTCGGCGTACGACATCAACCCGTTCCACGTCGACAACCGGGAGAAGGTCGACCGGATCGCCGGGCTGTGCCGGGTCCTGCTGGCCTCGGCCGACGTCGACCACGTCGACGGGCACTTCAACGCCGTCCAGGAGAACAAGTACTACGCGGACCTTGCCGGCACGACCACCACCCAGCAGCGGGTACGGGTGATCTGCCAGGTGGAGGCGACCCGGGTCGACCCGGGCGGCGGCTTCGAGACCATGCGCACGATCGCCCCGCCGGTCGGCCGTGGCTGGGAGTGGCTGGTCGCCGGCCCGGGCGCGGGCTGCTGGGACTGGGACGCCGAGGTCGAGGCGATGCCCGCGCTGCTCGCGGAGAAGGCCAAGGCGTCCTCGGTCGAGCCGGGCCGCTACGACCTGGTGATCGATCCGTCGAACCTGTGGCTGACCATCCACGAGTCGATCGGGCACGCCACCGAGCTCGACCGGGCGCTGGGCTACGAGGCCGCGTACGCCGGCACCTCGTTCGCCACCCTGGACAAGCTCGGCACGCTGCGCTACGGCTCGCCGCTGATGAACGTCACCGGCGACCGGACCGCCCCGCACGGCCTGGCCACGATCGGGTACGACGACGAGGGCGTGCGGACCACCAGGTGGGACATCGTCCGGGCCGGCGTGCTCGTCGGCTACCAGCTCGACCGGCGGATGGCGGCCGCGAACGCCGCCCGGCTCGGGGTGACCCGGTCGAACGGCTGCGCGTTCGCCGACTCGCCCGGGCACGTGCCGCTGCAGCGGATGGCCAACGTGTCGCTGGTCCCGGTCCCGGGCGGGCCGTCCACCGACGAGCTGATCTCCGGCGTGGACCGCGGGATCTACATCGTCGGCGACAAGAGCTGGTCGATCGACATGCAGCGGTACAACTTCCAGTTCACGGGGCAGCGGTTCTACGAGATCCGCAAGGGGCGGATCGTCGGCCAGCTGCGTGACGTCGCCTACCAGGCGACGACGACCGACTTCTGGGGCGCGCTCGACGGGGTCGGCGGTGAGCAGACCTACCTGCTCGGCGGCGCCTTCAACTGCGGTAAGGGGCAGCCAGGCCAGGTCGCGGCGGTCAGCCACGGCGCGCCGGCCACGCTGTTCCGCGGCATCAACATCTTGAACACCCGGCACGAGGCGGGCAGGTGACGGTGACCACTGCGTCGCACGAGATCGTCGAACGGGCGCTGGCCGCGTCCAGGGCCGATGGCTGCGTGGTCATCGTCAGCGAGTCGAGCACCGTGAACCTGCGCTGGGCGAACAACACGCTGACCACCAACGGCGCCACCCGGGACCGGTCGGTGACGGTGGTCAGCGTCGTCGGCCGCTCGTTCGGGGTGCGCTCGGTGAGCAGCGTCGAGCCGGGCCCCGGCGGCACCGACACGCTGACCGAGCTGGTCCGGGCGGCCGAGGCGGCGGCGAAGGACGCCGACGAGGCCGAGGACTACGCGGAGCTGCTCGCCCCCGGCCAGCCGGATGCCGCGGTCATCCCGGCCGACGGCCCCTCCTTCACCGACCCGGCCGAGCGGACAACGACCGCCGTCTTCCGCCAGTTCGCCGTCGACCTGGGCGAGGCGCTGGCGGCCGCCCGGGCCGAGGGCCGGGCGCTGTACGGGTACGCCGAGCCCGCCCGGCCCACCCCCAGGCTCGGCACCTCGACCGGGCTGCGGCTGCGGCACACCCAGCCAACCGGCTCCGTCGAGTGGAACGCCAAGGACGGCCGGCCCGGTGGGTCCGTCTGGCACGGCCAGTCGACGCACGACTTCACCGACGTCGACGTGGCCGCGACCGACGCGGCGCTGCGCCGCCGGCTGAGCTGGGGCGGGCGCATGGTGGAGCTGCCACCGGGCCGCTACGAGACGCTGCTGCCACCCTCGGCGGTCGCCGACCTGATCCTCGACGCGTACTGGTCCGCGGCCGGCCGGGACGCGGCCGAGGGCCGCACGGTGTTCAGCAGGCCCGGCGGCGGGACCCGCCTCGGTGAGGCGATCGGGCCGGCGGGGCTGCGGCTGTCCAGCGACCCGGCCGACCCGGAGCTGGCCTGCGCCCCGTTCGTGGTCGCCGCCCACTCGTCGGCGACCTCCAGCGTGTTCGACAACGGGCTGCGGCTCGGTCGCACCGACTGGATCAGGGACGGCAGGCTCGCCGCGCTGGTGCACACCCGGGCCTCGGCCCGGGCGGCCGGCACGACGCCCACGCCGTTCGTCGACAACCTCACGATGGACGGCGGCGGCACGGCCACCCTGGACGAGATGGTCGCCGCCACCCGCGGGCGGGCGCTGCTGCTGACCTGCCTGTGGTACATCCGCGAGGTCGACCCGGAGGTGCTGCTGCTGACCGGGCTGACCAGGGACGGTGTCTACCTGGTCGAGGACGGCGATGTCGTCGGGGCGGTGAACAACTTCCGGTTCAACGAGTCGCCGGTCAGCATGCTCGGCCGGATCACCGAGATCGGCGCGGCCACCCGGACCCTCGGCCGGGAGTGGTCCGACTGGTTCACGCTCAGCCGGATGCCACCGCTGCGGGTGGCCGACTTCAACATGAGCTCGGTCAGCCCGGCCAGCTGACGGCCCGCCGGCCCGCCGTCCGGGTGGCGGCGGCTGGGCCGCGGCCCGAAGAACGCGCACCGCGGCGGCCCCCCCCCACCCCCGCCCCCCCCGGGGGGGTTGGCCGACTTGGCCAGGTCCAT
>JADGHD010000504.1 GCA_019689615.1 Frankia sp.
AGCACGCCGAGCGCGACCTCGGTGGCGATGAACGGCTCCAGCACCGAGCGGTCCGTCAGGTCGATGGCCTGCACGAAGTACTCGCCGTTGAACAGGTTCGCGTCCACCCACGCCCGGCCGCGGGCGAACGCCGCGCGGTAGCCGGCCGCCGCTGCCTCGTCGCCCATGACGTCGGCGAGTTCGGCGCCGGCGGCCAGCGCGCCGAGATAGAAGCCGGTGAGCCAGGCGTTCGGGCCGAACAGCTCCATGTCCAGCGTGTGGTGCTGGCGGCCCCACAGCACCCCGCTCTGTTCCGGGTCCCACCGGTCGGGGTTGCCGTCGCTCCAGGCGTACTCGATGCCGCGCTTCACCCGTGGCCACAGCGCCGCCAGCCATTCCCGGTCGCCGGAGAGCTTGAAGTCCCGGTAGACCTTCAACACGTTGCCGAACTGGCCGTCCGCGCATGGCCGTTCGGTCGAGTAGCGGGTGCCGAGCGGCAGGCTCAGCCGGAAGCTCATCCCGCCGGCCTCGTTCATGTTGTAGCGGTAGTCCGCGTCGCGCATCGTGCGTTCCAGGGCCGGGAACAGGAACGCCAGCGCCTGCTGGTAGTTCCAGACGTGGGTGCAGCTGCCCTCGCAGCTGCCGGCCTGCGGGTGGCAGCCCTCCCAGCCGTAGAAGGTGCCGTCGGTCAGCCGCAGCACGGTCGGCGACTTCAGCACGCTGACGTTCGCGCCGGCGGCGTCGAGCACCGCGGCCGGCAGCGTCGAGCTGTACAGCGCGTCCCGGTAGGCCGTCGTCGCCTCGGCCAGCTCGTCCCAGCGCTCCAGCACCTCCCGGGCCACCGCCGCCGCGCTGTCCCACTCCCCCGCGTACCAGTTGGGCCACTGCCCGGTAGCGCCGGAGGCCTGGCGGAAGTGCCACAGCGGGGAGACCCAGTACTTGCGGAAGACCGGCGCGTACCAGGCGATGACCAGCCGGGCCCGGCGGGTCTCGCCGGGTTGGACGCCCAGCAGGTGCGCGCACAGCAGCGAGCTGTCCCGGTTGCGGCCCATCCCGCCCCGCGGGTCCACGTCGCCGTAGTCGCGGGGGGCGAACGGCCCCGGCCGGTTGAGGTCGCGCCAGTACACCTCCAGGGCGTCGAACCAGTGGCCCCGGAACAGGTGGACCTGGCTGCTGGTGAACTCGGCGTCGGTCGCCAGCACCAGCTCGGCGTGGTCCGGTGAGGACGGCTCGGTCTCGTCGGTGACCACCGAGACGCCCCAGGTGCCGGTGGGCGCGGTGAGCGGCGCGGCCCTGGTGGCCAGCGGCAGGCCGTGGCCGAGCACGCCGACGGCGGAGTAGTCCAGCACCCGGTCGGTGGTGTTGGTGAAGGAGATCTCGAACATCGCCGCCGGGATGCTGGAGTCCCGGTCACCGAGCGGGATCAGCGGGTTGAACGCCAGCAGCGAGACGTCACCGGGGAACCGGTCGTCCTGGAACGTGAGCGTTGCGGTCGGGAAGGTCCCGGCAAAGGTGTTGCCGGTGAAGTGCGGCATCCCGACGAGGGAGTCCCGGCGCGCGCCGAACCCGAAGTTGCGGGAGGTGTCCGCGGGGAAGTCACCGGTGCGGTTGCCCTGGTAGGGGCCGTTGAGCAGGCGCGCGTCCAGCACGGTGCCATCGGCCTCCGCCCGGACCGCGAAGTGCGACAGCCCGTTCGTCGAGCCCTTGTTCGGCCGGTTGAGGATCTCCCAGTCGATCAGCCGGCCGGCCCCGGACAGCCCGATGCAGCCGGTACCGATGCCGCCGATCGGGAAGGAGATCTCGCCGGCGTGCTCGGCGTCGTACTCGAACGGGGCGCGCGCTGCCATGTCGTTCCTTCCTCGGGGGTCACGGGTTCGCGATCGCGTCGGCGTCGGGCTCGGGGACGGCGGCCGGGCCGCGCGCGCGGTTCAGCCAGGCGCCGAGGCGCGGCGAGCCGAGGGCGACGGTGGCCAGGATGACCCCGCCGTAGATGATCTGCAGGGCGCCGATGTCCAGCCGGAACACGGGCAACAGCCCGGTCAGCACGGTCAGCACCAGCGCGCCCGCGATGGTGCCGAGGTACGAGCCGCTGCCGCCGAGGATCGACGCCCCACCGATCGCCACGGCGGCGATCGAGGTGAACAGGTACGGGTCACCCATCCCGAGGAACGCCTGCTCGGAATAGCCGGCGAGCAGCATCCCGGCCAGCGCGGCGCCCATCCCGCTGAGCACGTAGGTGATCACGATGGTCCGGTTGACCGGGACGCCGGCCAGCAGCGCGACCGTCCGGCTCGACCCGGTCGCGTACAGCTCGCGGCCGAAGACGGTCAGCCGCTCGACGCAGACCACCAGCGCGGCCAGTGCCGCCCAGATCAGCAGCAGGACCGGTACCGGCCCGAGCCGGCCGCTGGCGAGGTAGGACAGCGCACGCGGCGCCGGCGGCGCGGGGAAGCCCTCCGTCGTGATCAGCAGCACGCCCTGCAGGACGACGTTCATCGCCAGCGTCATCACGATCGGCGGGACCAGCAGCCTGGTCACGCCCAGCCCGTTGACCAGCCCGACGAGCGCCCCGCCGAGCAGGATCACCGGCATCGCCCACAGCAGTGGCAGGTCGCGGCTGGAACACAGGGCGGTGACCAGCATGGCGGCGCAGTTGAGCGTCCAGGGCACCGACAGGTCGATCCCGCCGCCGATGATGACCATCGTCTGGCCGAGCGCCGCGAGGCCGGTGAACGCCGCGACCACCAGCAGGGTCCGGATGTGCCCCGGCTCGGCGAACCCGGGCGAGTAGGCGCTGACCGCGCCGAACAGCAGCAGTGCCGCGAGGTAGGCGAGCACGACCGGTTGCCCGAGCCCAGGGCGCCGGCCGCGCCCGCGGCGGCGAGCGGCCTGGCCGGGACCGCCCGGGGCCGAGGAGCGCTGCCCGGCCGGCTGGGCCCGCAGGCCGGCGCGGTTCATGCCCGCCCGCCCAGGGCGTCGTCGCGGCCGGCGAGCAGGTGGCTGGCCGCGACGACCGCCACGAGGATCACGCCGGACACCAGCGGCTGCCAGTAGCTGCGCAGTTCCAGCAGGAACACCACGTCTCCGACCAGGTAGAGGACGAGCGCGCCGATGATCGTGCCGCCCAGCCCGCCACGGCCGCCGGCCAGGCTGGTGCCGCCGACCACCACCGCGGCGATCGCCGGCAGCACGTACTCGGTGCCGGCCGTGGGTGAGCCGGCGCCGATCTGGGTCGCGTAGTACAGGCCGCCCATCGCGGCGAACAGGCCGGCGAGCGCGTAGGCGACCACGTTGGTCCTGGCGATCGACACCCGGTTCAGGTAGGCGCCGCGCTCGCTGGACCCGGTCGCGACGATCGCGCGGGCGAGCCTGGTCCGGCGGAACCACAGCCACCACGCCACCAGCGCGGCGAACAGGACCACGCCGGCCGGCACCTCGCCGATGGACTCGTTCCCGAGCTCGAACCAGACCAGCGGGGTCGCGCCGCCCTCGGCCGGCAGGATCGTCAGCGCGATGCCCTCGGCGATCGACCAGGTGGCCAGGGTCACCAGGAACGGCTGGATGTCGAGCGCGGTCACCAGCAGCCCGTTGACCACGCCGACCAGCGCGCCGACGGCCAGGATGACCACGAGCCAGGGCAGCAGCGCGCCGAACCCGGCGTCGGCCCGGGTGGCGGCGATCGCGCTGGCCAGGCTGAACGTGCCGCCGACCGACAGGTCGATGCCGCCGCGCAGCACGACGAGGGTCTCCCCGCAGGCGACCAGGATCAGCGTCATCGCCGAGGCGATCTTGATGCCGACCGACTCGGTGGTGAGGAAGCCCGGCCCGAGCACCTGGACCACGGCGACCAGCACGGCGAGCACGCCCAGCGGGGGCAGCCAGCCGGGCAGCCCGCCGGACGGGGCGAGCAGGCGGCGGACCAGGCCCCAGGCGGTGACGCCGACGCCGGCGAGCGAACCGCCGCCGGCACCCGCGGCCGCGGCGGGCGGCGGGGGGC
>JADGHD010000505.1 GCA_019689615.1 Frankia sp.
CCCGTCGTCCGCCCGCCCGCCGCCACCGACCGACGGGCGTTCGCGCACCTGGGGGTGGCCCCGTGTCCGCGGTGACCGTCGCGGCGGCCGACGGGCCAACCGTCGCCACGCCACCGCTGCTGGAGGTCAGCGGGCTGCGCAAGCGGTTCGGCGAGGTGCTCGCCAACGACGACGTCAGCTTCCAGGCGTCGGGCGGCGAGGTGCACGCGCTCATCGGCGAGAACGGCGCGGGCAAGTCCACGCTGCTCAAGCTGGTGTACGGGGTGTACCGGCCGGACGCCGGCGAGCTGCGGGTCGCCGGCAGGCGGGTCGCCGTCGGCTCGCCGACCCAGGCCCGCGCGCTCGGCATCGGCATGGTCTTCCAGGACCTGCGGCTGGTGCCGGCGTTCACCGTCGCCGAGAACTTCGCGCTGGCCCTGTCCACCTCCGGCATCACCCTGCGCCAGAGCGAGCTGCGTCGCCGGATCGCCGAGGCCAGCGAGTCCTACGGGCTCGCCGTCGACCCGACCGCGCTGGTCCGCCACCTGTCGATCGGCGAGCGCCAGCGCGCCGAGATCCTCAAGGTGCTGATGTCCGGCGCCCGGATCGTGATCCTCGACGAGCCGACAAGCGTGCTCGCCCCGTCCGAGGTGGACGCGCTGTTCACGATGGTCCGCCGGCTGCGCGACGCGGGCCTGGGCATCGTGATCGTGACCCACAAGCTGGCCGAGGTCCGGGCGATCGCCGACCGGGTGACCGTGCTGCGCGGCGGTCGGGTCGTGCTCGGCGGTGTCGACCCGAAGCCGATGACCGACGCCGAGCTGATCCAGGCGATGGTCGGCCAGACCGTGGCCGCGCTGCCGGCCGAGCGGCCGACGGTCGACACCCCCGAGCCGCCTGCCCTGGAGCTGATCGGGGTCAGCGCGATGGGCGACCGCGGCGTCACCGCGCTGCACGACGTCACGCTCACCGTCGCGCCGGGCGAGATCGTCGGGGTGGCCGGGGTCGCCGGCAGCGGCCAGCGCGAGCTGTGCGAGGTCGCCACCGGGGCGCGCCCGGCCTCGGCCGGCACGGTCCGGGTCGGCGGGCGCGAGCTCGGCCGGGGCGGGCCGGCCGCCGGTCTCGCCGCCGGCGTGGTCGACGTGCCGGAGGACCCGATCAGCGACGCGGTCGTGCCGGCGCTGACGGTCCTGGAGCACATGGCGCTCGGCAGGCTGCGGGCGTTCCGGCGCAGGATCGGGCTGGACTGGCGCCGGGTCAGCCGGCACACCGCCGAGGTCAACGAGCGGGTGCGGCTGCGGATGGCGCCGCAGCACCGCCGGGTCGCCGACCTGTCCGGCGGCAACATCCAGCGGGTCATGCTCTCCCGCGCGCTCGGCCGCGAGGCCCGGCTCGTGGTCGCCGCCTACCCCAGCCGGGGCCTGGACATCGCCACCACCCGGCGCACCCAGGAGCTGCTGCTGGAGCGGCGGGCGCAGGGCGCCGGCCTGCTGGTGGTCTCCGAGGACCTCGACGAGCTGATGTCCATCTCCGACCGGATCGCGGTGTTCTGCGCCGGCCGGCTTACCGGGATCGTGCCCGCGGCCAGCGCCGACCGCCAGACGCTCGGCGCGCTCATGACCGGAGGTGAGCAGGCGTGAGCGAGACGACCGGGGCCGCGATCCCGGCCCAGCTCACCCCGGACGAGGCGGCGGTCAGGACCGCGGCCGCGTCCACGACGACGACTCATGGCGGCCCGGCCACGGCGGTCGCCACCGCCACCGCCACCGGGCCGGGGGCGGCCGCGCCGGAGAAGGCGGCCGGCGCGCCGCCGAGCGCGGAGGTGGCAGCCGACGAGTCGCGCCTGGCCGCGCTCGGCGGGGGCGTTGCCCGCTGGCTCGCCGCCCTCGGCGGGGCGTTCGCCATCTTCACGCTGTTCCTGCTGGTCAAGGGCGCCAACCCGGTGCAGGTCTACGCCGACATGTGGACGTCGACCTTCACCAACCAGCCGTCGATCGAGCAGATCTTCATCAAGGCGGCGCCGCTGCTGCTTGGCGCGCTGGCCGTGGTGGTCCCCGCCCGCGCCGGACTGATCAACGTCGGGGGCGAGGGGCAGATCCTGATCGGCGCGGTCGCGGCCGGCGGCATCGCGCTCGCCTTCGACAGCTCGCTCGGTGGCGGGCTGGTGATCGTCCTGATGACGGTGGGGGCGATGGCGGCCGGCGCGGCCTGGGCCGGGCTCGCCGCGCTGCTGCGGCTGACCGTCGGCATCAACGAGGCGGTCAGCACGCTGCTGATGAACTACATCGCCCTCGACATCCTGCTGTACCTGATCTACGAGCCGTGGAAGGACCCGAACGGCACGGGTCAGCCCACCAGCGCCGAGCTCGCCGACGCGGCCAAGCTGCCCTACCTCGGCACCACGTCGATCCCGGTGAGCATCGTGTTCGCGCTGGTCGCGACCGTGGTGGTGGCGGCGCTGCTGCGCTACACCGCCTGGGGCTTCCGGCTGCGGGTCGTCGGCGGCAACCCGGAGGCCGCCAGGCGCGCCGGCCTGCCGGTCGCCCTGCTGCTGGCCTCGGCCATGGTCGTCGGCGGCGCGCTCGCCGGGCTCGCCGGCATGGTCCACTTCGCCGGCGTCGAGTACAAGCTGCGCACCGGCATCACCACGAACTTCGGCTACATCGCCTTCCTGGCCAGCTGGCTGGCCAGGCACAACCCGGTCAGCGTGGTCCTCGCGGCGCTCGCGCTGGCGGCGATCACGGTGGCCGGCGACAGCCTGCAGATCGACGCGAACCTGCCGGCGGCCACGGTCAACATCCTCATGGGCCTGGTGCTCATCGCCGTCCTCGGCTGGACGGCGCGCCGGAAGAGCAACGGAGGGGCGAAGCGATGAGCAGCCTGCCTGTGGACGTCCTGGCCGGCGCGGTCGCCGGCGGCACAGCGATCATGTACGCCGGGCTCGGCGAGACGATCAGCGAGCGGGCGGGCGTGATCAACCTCGGCACCGAGGGCTGCATGCTCGGCGGGGCGCTCGCCGCCTACGCGGCGACGGCCACGTCGGGCAGCCCCTGGGTCGGGGTGCTGGCCGGGATCGGCGCCGGGGCCGCGCTCGCCGCGGTGCACGCGCTGCTGGTGGTCACCCGCCGGGCGAACCAGTTCGCCTCCGGCCTGACGGTGATGTTCCTCGCGCTCGGCATCACCTCGCTGTTCGGCGCGGCCTATGTGGGCCGGCAGATCGACTCGCTGGACCCGTGGGCGGTGCCCGGCCTGTCCGAGATCCCCGCGCTCGGCGAGATCCTGTTCGACCACGACCCGCTGACCTACCTGTCGTTCGTGGTCGGCCCAGCGGTGTGGTGGCTGCTCTACCGGGCCCGGCCCGGCCTGCTGGTCCGGGCCGCCGGCGAGCACAGCGAGGTGCTGCTGGTCCACGGCTACTCGACCACGGTCATCCGCTACGTCGCGGTGGTGGTCGGCGGCGGGCTGTGCGGCGTCGGCGGCGCGCAGCTGGCGATCGCCTACTCCAACGCCTGGTTCGAGGGCATGACCGTCGGCCGCGGGTTCATCGCGGTGGCCCTGGTCATCTTCGCGGCCTGGAACCCACTGCGGATCATGGCCGGGGCGTACCTGTTCGGCGCGGCGCTCGCGCTCTCCCCCGCCCTGCAGGCCCGCGGCTACGGCATCAACCAGTTCGCCCTCGACGCCATCCCGTTCGTCGTGACGCTCCTCGTCCTCGCCCTGCTGGGCAGGCGGACCCTGCTGGCGGCCCCGGACGAGCTGCGCCGCGTGTTCGAGACCCGCACCACCTAGCCGACCGGGCCCGGCGGCGGTTGCCCGGCGCCGCCGGTCCCCGGCCGCCCACGGCTGGCGGGGCGCCAGCGGGCCGGCTCCGCGTCCGCGCCCGCGCGGCCCGTCGGCTCCGCCTGCCCTGACCTGACGTCTGTTCTGCCCTGCCCACCTCGCGCCGCCTGCCCGGCCGTCCGGCGCGCCGGCCCGGGGGCGTATACACATA
>JADGHD010000506.1 GCA_019689615.1 Frankia sp.
GTCGTACCGAGACCGGGTCAGGGGCTGCCTGCTGGGCGGGGCGCTGGGGGACGCGCTCGGCGCGGGGCTGGAGTCCCTGTCGCTGGACGAGATCCGCCGCAGGCACGGGCCGGCCGGAGTGACCGGGCTGACCGAGGCCTACGGCGTGCTCGCCCCGATCACCGACGACACCCAGCTCACGCTGTTCACCGCCGAGGGGCTGATCCGGGCGTCCGTGCGCGGCCGCTCCCGCGGCATCTGCCACCCACCGAGCGTGCTGTGGCTGGCCTACCAGCGCTGGCTGGTGACCCAGCGGGTGAGCCAGCCGCCGCCGGAGGTGAGCGGGTGGCTGGCCGCCCAGCCCGTGCTCTACGCCAGGCGGGCGCCCGGCGAGGCCTGCCTGTCCGGGCTGTCGGCGCCGAAGATGGGCACCCTCGACGCGCCGGCCAACCCGGACAGCAAGGGCTGCGGCGCGGTGATCCGCTCCGCCCCGTTCGGCCTGCTGCGCCGGGAGCCGGAGGACGCCTGGCGGCTGGCGGTGGAGTGCGCGGTGCTCACCCACGGCCACCCGTCCGGCTACCTGGCCGCCGGCGCGCTCGCCTGGATCATCGCGTTGGAGCTCGAGGGGGCCTCGGTGCTCGACGCGGCGACGTCGGCGCTGCGGCGGCTGGCGGAGGAGCCGGCGGGCGGCGAGGTGGCGGGCGCCCTGCGGGCGGCGCTGGCGGCGGCCGGCGAGATCGCCGCCGGGCAGGCGGGCGAGGCGCTCCAGCCCGCGCAGCTGGCCCACCAGGTGCAGACGCTGGGCGCGGGCTGGGTCGCCGAGGAGGCGCTGGCCATCGCGGTCTTCTGCGCGGTGACCGCGGCGGACGACCCGCGCGCCGCCCTGCTCGCCGCCGTCAACCACTCCGGTGACAGCGACTCCACCGGCGCGATCTGCGGCAACCTCATCGGCGCCGCGGTCGGCGAGCCCGGCCTGCCCGAGGACTGGGTCGGCGAGGTCGAGGGCCACGACGTGATCCGCCAGGTCGCGGACGACATCGTCCGGGAGGTCACCGGCGATGCCGACGTGGCCGACCGCTGGGGCGGCGTCTCCGCCGCCTGGGCCGCCCGCTACCCGGGCGGGTGACGGGCGGCGCGGGCCCGACTACGCCGGCTGCGGCCGGTGGCCGGCCTTCGCCTGCTGGATCAGCTCGTAGACCTGGGCCCGCAGCTCGGCGAACCGGCGGTCGGACCGGGTGGTCAGCTGGTCGCGGTCGGCCGGGAGGTCGACGGTGACGTCGGCGAGCACGACGGTGGGGCGGTTGGACAGGACGAGCACCCGCTCGCCCAGGTACACGGCCTCGTCGATGTCGTGGGTGATGAACAGGACGGTCACCCCGAGGCGGCGCCACAGGCTGCGGACCAGGTCCTCCAGCTCCGCCCTGGTCTGCGCGTCGACCGCGGCGAACGGCTCGTCCATCAGGAAGATGCTCGGCCGGTAGGCGACCGCGCGGGCGATCGCCACCCGCTGCTGCATGCCGCCGGACAGCTGCCAGGGATGGGCGTCGCCGCTGTCGGACAGCCCCACGGCGGCGAGCGCCTCCTCCACGGCCTCGCGGCGCTCGGCCTTCTTCATCCCCTTCTCGATCAGCGGCCGCTCGACGTTCTGCCGGACGGTCATCCAGGGGAACAGGCTCCGGCCGTACTCCTGGAAGACGACCCCCATCCCGGGCGGCGGCGAGGTAACCCGGGCGCCGTCGAGCAGCACCTCGCCGGCGGTCGGCTCGATCAGCCCGGCGACGCAGCGCAGCAGCGTGGTCTTGCCGGCGCCGGACGGCCCGACCAGGCAGAGGAACTGCCCGCGGTCCACGGTGAAGGTGAGGTGCTCGATCGCCTCGGTTATCCGGCCGTGCCCGGTGTAGACCTTGCGCAGGCCGCGCACGTCCAGCGCGACCGCCACCGGGGCGGATGCCACCGGGGTGGATGCCACCGGGGTGGCGGCGGCGACGCTGGTCTCGGCGGCGGGCTCGGCCAGCAGCGAGTCGGGCTGGTCCGGCAGCCCGGCGGCATCTTCGGCGGCGGGCGGCGGCTCGACGGTGGTGGTCACGGTCGCGGCACCGGACGACGGGCGGCGGCGGGTGATCCGGGCCATAGGGTCAGACTCCTCGGTCGGCGTTTCGCATGCCTCGGTACCAGGCGAGGGCGTAGTGCTCGACGATGCGGAAGACGACGGACAGGGCGACTCCGACGAGGCCGAGGACGATGATTCCCGTCCACATCTGCGGAATGGCGAAGCCGCGTTGGAACTGCACGATAGTGGCGCCAAGGCCGTTGTTCGCGGCGAAGAGCTCACTGATCACCATGAGAATCACCGCGATCGACAACGCCTGGCGCGCCCCGGTGAACGCCCGGGGGCTCGCCCCGCGCAGGATCAGGTGCCAGAGCATGCTGCGCCGGCGCAGGTGGTAGCAGCGGGCGGTGTCGGTCAGCACCTCGTCCACCGAGCGCACGCCGTCGATCGTGTTGAGCAGGATCGGCCACAGGCAGCCGAGCGTGATCGTGATGACCTTCGGCGTCGACCCGGTGTAGCCGGTGAACAGCGCGATCACCGGCACCAGCACCGGCGGCGGGATCGCGCGGAAGAACTCCATCGCCGGCTCGGTGATCGCCCGCAGCAGCGGCGACAGGCCGATCGGCACGGCGAGGCCGATGCCGATCACCACCGCGAGCAGGTAGCCGACGGCGAGCCGGCCGAGGCTCGGCAGCACGTCCGTGGTGATGCGCTCGCCGAACCAGGTGTCCGGGAAGACCTCGACGATCCGCGACAGCGGCGGCCAGAACGGGCTGGTGCTGTCGGCCGAGAGCACCCACCAGACCGTGACGAGCACGGCGGGCAGGGCGAGCGCCGCCACCAGCCGGCCCAACAGCCGCACCACCAGCGCCAGCGGGCGCGGCAGCGACCGCGGCACGGCCGGCGCCCCGGCCGCGGGCCTCGCCGTCGCGCCATCGGCCGGGCCGGCGACCGCGATGGTCGTGGGGTTGGTCGGGCTGCTCATCCCGCTTCCTCCCGGCGGACGGAGGGGTGCCAGCGCATGGCGCGGCGCTCGGCGGCCCTGGCCGCCACATTGACGAGGACCCCGATCAGGCCCACCACGACGATCAGCGCGTAGGCCCTGGGGACGGCGCCGGAGGACTGCGCCACCTGGATCTGCTGGCCCAGCCCGTCCACGCCGACGATCAGCTCGGCGGTGATCTCCAGGATCAGCGCGACCGCGGCAGCCAGCCGGAAGCCCGTCACCACGTAGGGCAGCGCGGTCGGCCAGATCACCGTGCGGGCGATGGACAGCCAGGAGAAGCGGTAGGAGCGGGCGGTGTCCCTGGCGACCGGGTCGACGTCGGCGACGCCGTAGAGCACCTGGACGAGCACCTGCCAGGTCGCCGCGTAGACCACGAGGACGAGGGCGGACTGCGGCCGGCTGCCGTAGAGCAGGACGACCAGGGGGATCAGCGCGACCGACGGGATCGGCCGGAGGAACTCGATGGTCGAGGACGTCAGCGTGCGCAGCAGCGGGATGCTGCCGATCATGAGGCCACCGGTGACGCCGATCGCCATCGCGATCGCCAGCCCCAGCGCCCAGCCGCGCAGCGTGTCGCCGACCGCGCCCCAGAACTCGCCTTCGGTCAGCAGGTCCGCCAGCTCGGCCGCGGTGGCGCTGGCGGTCGGCAGGTAGTCCGGGTCCACCGCGCCGGTGCGGGGGAGTACCTCGAGCGCGGCGACGACGACGAGCAGCCCCAGCACGCCCAGGCCCGCCCGGGCCAGCGGCGGCGCGTGCCAGGGCCGGCCGCCGGCCGGGCGGCTCGGCGCCGCCGGCTGGCCCGGCTCGAGGGTCTGGGAGAGGGCCACGGGTGCTCCGTACGTCGTGAGCGGGGAAGGGGGTCGGCCCAGCGGGGCGCGCCGCCGGGCCGATGGGTACGTGTCGCGGCCGGCGGGCGGGGGAACAGGCGAGCCTG
>JADGHD010000016.1 GCA_019689615.1 Frankia sp.
GCGTCGGCCTGTCCGGGCGGACCGCCCGGCGCGCCGGTGCCCCCACCGGCGCCCCCGCCGCCGGCGCTCCCGCCGCCAGCCGCCTGGGGCGCATCGCCACTGCTGGTCGTCATCGTCCTATCCTCGCCCGCCGCGAGCCGGCATTCGTGGACGACAGGGGCCGGTCGGCCGGTGTGCCGCGACGGGCGCCTGTGACCACCCCCGTGGGTTAGCGTGCCCGTTGGGTGACAGGCCGCCAGGGGGTGGGCGATGCGCTGGCCACGACGTCCGGCTCAGCACGCCGAGCCGCGGACGATGCCACGCAGCGCGCTGGTCCTCGCCGTCGTGCTGGCCGTCGCCATCGCGGTCGGCGGCGTGTTCGCGCTGACCACTGGCCCCGCCGCCGAGGATGCGGCGTCCGGGTGCGGTTCGGGCGAGGTGGGGCTCACCGTCGTCGCGGCGCCCCGGCTGGCCGGCGCGGTCACCGCCGCGGCGAGCACGCTGGCCGGGGCGCCGGCCGGCGGGCCCTGCGTCCGGGTCAGCGTCGTCAGCCGGCCGAGCAGGCAGGTCGCCGACGAGCTGACCGGCGTGACCGCCCCGGCGGCCGGCGCCGCCCCACCGGACGTCTGGGTCCCGGAGTCGTCGTCCTGGCTCGACCTGGTCCGCCTGGTCGACGCCGGTGCCCGCGCGCTGCCACCGGCCGCGACGGTCATCGCCAGCTCGCCGGTCGTGATCGCGATGCCGGAGCCGATGGCCCGGGCGCTCGGCTGGCCGCAGCGGCAGCCGAACTGGCGCGGGCTGACTGTCTATCCCACCGAAGCCGGCTTCTGGGCCCGCCACGGCCACCCGGAGTGGGGCGGCTTCCGGCTGGCGCTGGCCGACCCGGGGGAGTCGACCGCCGCGGCGCACGGCCTGCTGGCCGCGGTGGCGGCGGCAGCGGACCGCCCGACCACCGCCATCGCCGCCGAGGAACTGCGCGCCAGCCCGGACCTGCGGGGCTGGCTGCGCTTCCTGGACCAGCACTCGGACCAGGTGGCCGCGCCCGACGCGGTGCTGGCGGGGCTGCGGGCCGCCGACGCGGCCGGGCAGGCCACCAGCCACCTGTCCGCGACCGTGCTGCCCGAATGCGAGGTCATCGCCTACAACCAGGGCCGCGCCGCTGGCGGGAGCACCGGGGCACCGGCGGTCCGGCTGGTCGCCGGCTACCCGGCCGACGGGCGGACCGTGCTCGAACGGGTCCCGTTCGCCATCCTGCCGGCGGCCGCCGACGACGAGGGCCGGGCCGGTGCCGCGCTCGCGCTCCTGGACGCCCTGCGGGCCGAGCCCGGCCTGCGGGCGCTGGCCGACGCCGGGTACCGGCCACCGGACGGCACCGCGGCCGGCCCGGCGTTCGGGCCGGACACCGGCGTCCTGGCCGAGCTGCCGCGCACGCTCGGCGAGCTACCCGCCGGGCCGCTGCTCGACCAGGCGCGGCGCACCTTCGCCGACGTCCGCCAGCAGGGGGCGTAGCGGGCGAGCCGCCGGCTGGGCGGTGGCGCGGGCCGGGGCAGCGCGTACCCGCTCCGGCGGCGGTCCGCTGGCGACGCCGGCCACCGAACACGACGAGCCCTACGAGAGAGCGTGGATCAGTCCACCCACTGGCCCTGGGTGAAGGCGACCACGAAGGCGGCCATGATCGGGCCACACAGCCACAGGTAGGCCGGGGCCACCCAGCGCCAGCGGGCCGCCGCCCTGGCGAGCAGCAGGTAGACCGGGAAGGCGACGAGCATGGTGCGCACGCCCGAGGCGTAGTAGTTGGTGGCGCTCATCATCAGCGTGGCGGCGCCGACGAAGGCCGCCTCGCCCCAGCGACGGGCCCGCAGGTGCAGGATCGTCACGACGAAGCCGAGGACGACGGCGGCCAGCTCCGCCCGCCAGAACCAGGTGAAGGTCGTCGACCCGTCCGGGCCGGGGAACGCGTAGTCCCACGTGGTCCGCCAGCCGTCCCACGGCCAGTCGGTCCAGCGGTTCCAGCCCTCCCGCATCGCCGCGGTGTAGGCGTTCCAGTGGCCGGTCCTGCCGTGCAGGTACCACAGGAAGCCCAGGATCGGCAGCGGCGGCAGGGCCAGCGCCAGCGCCGGGCGGGCGAACACCGGCAGCCCGGCCGCCCGGCGCGCCACCACGTACTGGACGGCCAGGCCGCACCACAGCGGGATGCCGGTGATCCGGGTGCCGGCCGCCCCGGCGGCCAGCAGCCCGGCGAGCCACCAGCGGTCCCGGCTGGCGGCGAGCCAGGCGGTCGTGGCGAAGGCGAGGAACATCGCCTCCGAGTAGCCGGCGAACAGGAAGACCGCGTAGGGGGCGAAGATCAGCGCGAGCACCGCGAACCGCGGGTTGCCGGCCGTCCCGCGCGCCGCCGCGTCGTCGGCGGCCAGCCGCCACAGCGCGGCCACCGCGACCGCGCCGGCGAGGAAGACGACGATCTGGCCGGCGATGATCCAGTCGCGGACGAAGAGCTGGACCACGCGGATCGCCAGCGGGAAGAACGGGAAGTCGACCTCGGTGTGGTCGTTGTAGTGCGGGGAGACATAGCCCCAGCGCGCGACCTTGGTGAACAGGCCGACGTCCCAGCGGTCCCACAGATCGGTGAACGAGGGCACGTCGGCGAGGCGGGTCTGCACGGTCACCCGGGCGGCGGCGAGCGAGAGCAGCACGATGCCGAGCCGGCTGGCGCACCAGAGCGGCAGCGTCGCCCGGACGGCTTCCGGCAGCCGGCGCCAGCCGACGCGGGTGGCCCACGTCGCTGGGGCCGCTGCCCGGGCCGGGCTGTCCACTCCCGCCTGCCCGGTCACCCCGGTGGCTCGGCTTCTCCGCGGCCACCGGCCGGGGTGGCGTCGGCGCCCGGCCAGGGGTCATCGGTCGCGCCCGCCGCCGCGGACCGGGAGCGCTGGCTGGGGCGGAAGAGGTCACCGGGCCGGCCGCTGGTGGGCGCGGCGCCGGGCCCGTCCGGGCCGGCCGCCCAGGCCGACGAGCCGGCGGCCGGCCCGCCGGCCGTGGCCAGCGCCGCCGGCCGGCGCAGCCGTAGCCGTTCCAGCACCCGGTCGACGGCTCGGGTGACGGCGGGATGGTCGGGCGCGCCGTCGAGGATGCCGCCGGCCGGGTCGTCCAGCCCGCTGGCCCGGACCACGTCCAGCTCCGGGCGCAGGATCTCGCGGACGACCAGCGCGGCGAGCACCAGCAGGGCCAGGTCGCGCAGCGTGATCGCGCCGACGAACCACCCCCGGTTCACCCCGTCCGCGCCCTGGGTGTCGTTGTAGACGAAGTGCATGAACCGGGTGAACAGCACGTAGGCCTCGGTCACCTGCCAGACCAGGAACATCCGCCACTTCGGCCGGGCGAGCGCGACCAGCGGCAGCAGCCACAGCGTGTACTGCGGCGAGAACACCTTGTTGGTCAGCAGGAAGGCGACCACCAGCAGGAACAGCACCTGCGGCAGCCGGGGGCGGCGGGGGGCGAGCAGGCACAGCGCGACGATCGCCAGCACCGCGACGATCAGCGCGGCCGCGGTGACCGTGTTGAGCACCCCGACCGGCAGGCCGTGGTCGCGGATCGCGGTCAGCAGCACCGGCGCGCCCAGCGCGACGACCGACCAGCAACCGGCCGCGGCCAGCAGCACCGGCCGGGCCGAGCGCCGCCACCGCTGGGCACCGTCCGCCCCCGCGGCGCCAGCGGTGGCGGCGGTGGTCCCGGCGGCGGTGGCCCGCTCGTCCTCCCCGGCGAGGGCGCGCAGCAGCCGGTCGCGCAGCAGGAGCCCGGCCACCACCGCCAGGCCAAGCGCGACGACCGCGGCGATCGCCAGGTGGGCGCCGCCGAACCAGCGCGGGTCGTGCTCGGTGGCCAGCCACTGCAGGGCGAACGCGATCGAGTCCCAGTCGGCCGGGCGCTGCTGGTTGAGCTCGTAGAAGCGGGTCAGCGCGTTGTGCGCCCCGTCCGCGCTGCCGTCGAGCATCCCGACCCAGTCGCCACCGGCGACCATCGTCTGCAGGATGCCGTCGTAGACCTTGGTCTCGCCGTCGAAGTAGCCGGCGACCAGCCACAGCGGCAGCATGACGGCGATGATCGTGATGACGGTGGCGACGACGGTCCGGGCGAACGCCCGCAGCCGCCCGGTCCGCAGGCACAACGCCCCGAGCGCGACCAGGAACAGCGCCGGGTAGAGCTTGCTGGTGACGGCGAGGCCGAGCAGGACACCGGCGGCTGTCGGCGCCCGTCTCGACCAGGCGTAGATCGCGGCGGTCGCGAAGACGAGCGCGACCATGTCCCAGTTGGTCAGCAGGTGCAGGACGAGCGCCGGGGCCAGCGCGAACAGCGCCGCGTCCCATGGCCGGCGTTCCCCGGCGGTACGGGCGATCAGCACCACGGTCACGCCAGCCGCTATCAGGAAGAGCAGGGCCGTCAGGTCGTAGAAGAGCGCCGACCTGCCGTCGATGGTGTAGTGGTCGACGACCTGCTGGCCGTTCTCGGTCCGGTAGACCGGCTCCTGCGCCGAGCCGAGCCCGGCGAACGCGCTGGCCAGCGCCATCGTGGCGCCGATCAGCGGCGGGTACTCCGTCGGGTAGTCGAGGTAGGGGATCTTGCCCTCGCGCAGCCCCTCCTGGGAGTACAGCGCGACCACGTCGGAGTAGCACATCGACGTGTACTGGGACTCCTCCGACCAGTTCCGGGTGTCCCGGCAGGCCGCCTTCTGCGCGTAGCCGAGGCAGCACGCGACGACCACCAGCGCGAGCAGCACCCGCAGCGGCGTCCACCAGCCACGCCGGGCACCGACCACGGCGTGGCGCCCCGGTGGCCCGCCGATGAGCTCGCTCGCGCCACGCACCACCGGGTCCTCGTGGCTGGGGCTGACCGGTGGGGCCGCGGGGCCGGCCGTACTCATGCGGGCCATTCTTCCTGACCGTGCCGGCCCCGCGGACGCCCGGTCACCACCGGTGCTGGCTCACTCGCGTTCCCATGGCCAACGTGGAGTCTCGGGCGTGGGCTGTACCCCTGGCTCGGGCTGTGTCGGCTGTTGACCGCCGCCTCCGCCGCCGCTGCCACCACCGCCGAGGCCGGGCAGGGCCGGGCCGGTGGACTGGCCGCCGCCGGGGCCGCCGGTCTGGCGGCCCCAGCTGTCCCACGGCCAGCCGCCGGACGACTGGGTCGCCTCGGGGGTCGGGGTCTCGGTCGGCGACGGGGTAGCGGTCGGCGTGGCCTTCGTGATCGTGCCGCCGTAGACCGGGCCCTGGAACTGCTCGATGGGCTGGCCGGCCGAGGCCGCGTCCATGAACACCTTCCAGATCTTGGCCGGCCAGGTACCGCCGTAGACGCCGTCGGCGACGCCGGGAAGGTTGGTCAGTGCCTCGCCCTCGGTGGCGTTGCCGCGGAACATGTTCACGCAGGACGCGATCCGGGTGGTGTAGCCGCAGAACCACGCGGCGCGGAAGCCCTCGACGGTACCGGTCTTGCCGGCCGCCGGCCGGTTGTCGGCGAGCCGGGCGCTCTTCGCCGTGCCCTGGTCACCGAACACCTGCTGCAGGGCGTAGGTGGCGTCCCGGACGACCCCGCTGTCCAGCACGGTCTCGGGATCCGCCTGGCCCGTGTAGATGACCTCGCCGTCCGGGGCGACGACCTCCTCCACGATGTGCGGCGTCGTGCGCACCCCGCCGGCGGCCAGCGTGCTGTAGATCGAGACGATCTCCTGGGCGGTCGCGGAGTCCGGGCCGAGGCTGACGCCGGCCTCCGCCTTCAGCGGTGAGGTGACGCCGAGGCGCTGTGCCATGTCGATGACGTTGTCGATCCCGACCTGCAGGCCGAGTGGGACGTAGACGGTGTTCAGCGACTCGGCGGTGGCGAACACCAGGTCCCGGATGCCCCAGTCCACGTGGGTCTCGTTGTTCTCCACGTGGTAGGTGCCCCACTCACCCGAGATGTCGATGGACGCCGGCGCCTGGAAGGTCGATTTCAGGCTGATGCCGGACTCCAGCGCGGCGAGCAGGGTGACCGTCTTGAACGTCGACCCGGACGGCACGGCGGCGTCCGAGACGTTGTCGTAGTAGTCCTCCCGGCCGGTCGCCTCGTCCCGGCCGTAGAGCGAGCCGCCATACCAGGCGATCACCCGGCCCGTCCCCGGCTCGACCGCGACCAGACCGGTCTGCAGATCCGGGGTCTGCGCCGTCGGGCCGGCCATGACCTCGTTCACCGCGTTGAACGCGGCGATCTGCCGGTCGTAGTCGATCGTCGTCCTGATCCGCAGGCCGCCGGTCTTGATCTGCTGCTCGCTGATCCCCCGGGCCTCGAGCTCCTTGATCACCTGACGCTGGATGTACTCCGCCTGGTCGGAGGTCACGGTCAGCGAGCCGGAGCCCTTGGGCAGCACCGGCGGCGGTTCCGTCGGGGCCTCGGACTGCGCCAGCCACCCCTCCGCCACCATGGTGGCGATCACGTCCTTCCAGCGGGCCTTGGCCCTGTCCGGGTTGACGGCCGGGTCCAGGATCTCCGGCGCCCGGATCAGCCCGGCGATGACGGCACCCTCGCCGGCGTTGAGGTCCTTGGCGTGCTTGCCGAAGTACGTCTGCGCCGCCGCCTCGATCCCATACGCCCCGCGGCCGAAGTAGATCGTGTTCAGGTAGAACTCGAGAATCTGGTCCTTGGAGTACTTCCGGTCCAGCTTCACCGCCATCACGATCTCCTTCATCTTTCGGGAGAACGTGCGCTCCTGGCTGAGGTAGGCGTTCTTGACGTACTGCTGGGTGATCGTCGAGCCGCCCTGCTGGATCTCGCCGCCGCGGATGTTGACCCACAGCGCCCGGGCGATGCCACGCGGGGAGATGCCGGGTTCCTCGTAGAAGTCCTTGTTCTCGGCGGCGAGCACGGCGTGCTGGACCGCCTTGGAGACGTCGGCCAGCTTGACGTCGATGCGGTTCTGGATGCCGACCCGGGCGATCTCCCGCTCGCCGTCCGCGTATGTGATGATCGAGACCTGGTCGGTCTTCACCTCCTCGGGCAACGGGATCTTGGTTGCCGAGTAGATCACGGCGATGCCCGCGACGAACATCAGGAAGAAGCCGAGGCCGCCCAGCACGACCAGCCGGCGCAACCACAGCGGGCGCGCCCGCCACCACTTCGGACCCCGGGTGCCCATCTTCCGGCCGGACGCCGCGGCGCGGTTGGTGCCGTTCGGGCCGGTGCCACGGCCGGGGCCGGTCGAGCGACGAGGGCCGGTCGCCGACCGGGCGCCGGTGCCGCGCTCCCGGTCGACCCGCTGGTAGGTGGTGGCGTGCTCGTCGCGGTCGCGGATGTCGATCCGGTCGAGCGCGGCCTGGTCGACGGTGTCATAGACCGGGTCGACCTGGGCCGGGTGCACCGGGCGCCGGGCCCGGTCGGAGACGCCGCGGCCACGGCCGCCGGCGCCGCCGCGCATCATCATCGTGCCGGTGAGGCCGGCCCGGCCGTCCCGCCGCCGGACCCGGGTGGCGTCGGCGTCGCGGCCGCGGGAGCGTGTGCCGGCGCGGCCGGTGTCGAGACGGGTCGCGTCCGGGTCGGCCGGGCGCCCGGCCACGCGTGGGGTGCCCAGGCGGGTGGCCTCGGGGTCGAGCAGGCCGGTCTCGCGCGCGGCCAGCTCGGCACGCCGGTTCGCGGTCGCCCGCGGGTGGTAGGACGGCCGGTCCGTCGGCGGGCGGCCACCGGTCGCCGATCCCCGCGCCCCGGTCCGGTCACCACGGCCGGCGACCGGTCGGCCCCCGGCCCGCTCCCCGCCGCGGCCCGCGACCGGTCGGTCGCCGTCGTGGCCACGAGGCCCGTTCTGCGCGGTCCGTCGGCGGACCGGCTCATGATCACTCGGCATGCTCAAAGCCGTCCCGTCCTTCCCAGCACGGCGGCCTCGCGCGCCCGAGGCCCATCCGAGTCAGCCGGCAGGCGACCGGAGCAAACTCGGGCCGGCACGCCCATTTCTGGACGTACACGGCGTTCGGTGTATGGCAATCCAGGGTCTCACGGCGACGTGTGGCCACTTCGGGCACCCCTGACGGGCCGCAGTGGCGCGGGTGCGATGATCAGCGGAATGGCCGCCCGGCGGCGCCGCTACTGGTCGGCGGCGCGGCTGCGGGCCCGGCGGGCCGGCGGGCCGCCCGTGCCGATGCTGTAGGCGGTGACCAGGTGGTTCCAGCCGCAGGAGGCACAGACCTCGACCACGAAGATGCGCACGTCCCGGAACCGGGCCGCCAGGGCAGGCAGCTCCTTCGTCGCCCGGCACCGGCCGGAGCTCTCGCCCAGCTCGTCGCCGAACGAGTAGGTGACGTGGACCAGCGGGTCGCCGGAGCGGGTCAGCGGGTCCCCGGCGCCGCAGACCGGGCAGCGCTTGGTCGTCGGCTCGCCGTGGAAGCGGGCGGCCCGCATCAGGTAGGGGTTCGCGTCGCAGACCTCGAGCCGGGAGACCCGGCCCGAGTAGAGGTCCCGCAACGTCGCCCGGCGGGCGAGCGCGTAGTCGACGACCGACCGCGGTCCCATGGGCTCAACGGTACCGCCGGGCCCGTGCGGCGGCAGACGCTCACGACCGATCCCGCTACCCCGGTGATGGCGGACATGCTCGGCTGGCCTGCCCCTGCCCGGCCGCGCCGCGGCGCAGGTAGGCGGCCCGTGTCCGCCCGGCGGGCGGCCCGGCCGGGGGCCGGCGGCCGGCGTGCCGGGGCGGCGGCGGCCGGCGTGGCGGGGCGGCGGCGAACCGCGCGCCGTTCGGGCGCTACGGGCGCGTCGCCGCCTAGTCATCCAGTGTTGCCATGGTCGTCCCCACACGTCTATCCTCGATGTATCGCCTCGATATGTTGAACCGACAGCTCAAGCCGATACAGATCACGCCGATACAGCTCGGGCCGACATGTCGACGCGATACGTGGTCGTGTTCCGTTCGGAAGCGCCGCGAGCCAGACGAAGTGAGCGCGAGACGAGGAGGGCACGTGCTGGAGCTGGCGGTGCTCGGCCTCCTCTCGGAGAGCCCGATGCACGGGTACGAGCTGCGCAAGCGGCTGTCCGCCGTGCTGGGCGCGTTTCACCGGTTCAGCTACGGCTCGCTCTACCCCTGCCTGCGCAAGCTGCAGGCGGAGGGTTACGTCACCGCCGACGACGCCGGCGCGGCCAGCCGGATCGGAGGCCGCAGCCGGGTCGTCTACACCCTCACCGCCGAGGGCAAGGAGCGGCTCGCCGAGCTGCTCGGCGAGGGTGGCCCCGCCTCGTGGGAAGACGAGATGTTCGGCGTCCGGTTCGCCTTCTTCGGCAAGACGGACGCCGACGTGCGGCTGCGGATCCTGGAGGGCCGGCGCAGTCGGCTGGAGGAGCGCAGGGAGAAGGTCCGCTCCGCGCTCGCCCGGACCCGGGAGCGGCTCGACTCCTACACGCTGGAGCTGCAGCGCCACGGGCTCGAGTCCGTCGAGCGCGAGGTCCGGTGGCTCACCGAACTGATCGAGACCGAGCGCGCGCAGGCCCGGCCGACGGCCACGGCACCGCCCTCGGAGCAGGCCCCCACGACCCAGGACCCCGATGGCGAGGTCCGCGAGGCCCGATGAGCTCCGCGTTGCAGGCGGCGGTCATCAATGCCTCATGTCCGCAACACATCCCCGCATAGCCATTGGGTCCGCGGAGACACCTCCCACGGCCCATGTCCCAGGATCATGAAGGAGCAGACCGTCATGGGTTCGGTACGTGTCGCCATCGTCGGCGTGGGGAACTGCGCCGCGTCCCTCGTCCAGGGGGTCGAGTACTACCGCGACGCCGATCCTTCGGACCAGGTGCCCGGGCTGATGCACGTCAAGCTCGGCGACTACCACGTCTCGGACATCGAGTTCGTCGCCGCGTTCGACGTCGACGCGAAGAAGGTCGGGCGCGACCTGTCCGAGGCGATCGTCGCCAGCGAGAACAACACCATCAAGATCGCTGACGTGCCGCCGCTGGGCGTGAGCGTCTCCCGCGGCCACACCCTCGACGGCCTCGGTCGCTACTACCGGGAGACCATCGAGGAGTCGGACGAGGACCCGGTGGACGTCGTCGAGGTGCTCCGCTCGACCCGGGCCGATGTGCTGGTCTGCTACCTTCCGGTCGGCTCGGAGGAGGCGGCCAGGTTCTACGCCCAGTGCGCGATCGACGCGGGCGTCGCCTTCATCAACTGCCTGCCGGTGTTCATCGCGGGCCGTCCCGAGTGGGCGGAGAGGTTCCGCGCCGCCGGTGTGCCGATCGTCGGTGACGACATCAAGTCGCAGGTCGGCGCGACCATCACCCACCGGGTGCTGGCCAAGCTGTTCGAGGACCGCGGTGTGATCCTCGACCGCACGATGCAGCTGAACGTCGGCGGCAACATGGACTTCAAGAACATGCTGGAGCGCGACCGGCTGGAGTCCAAGAAGATCTCCAAGACCCAGGCCGTCACCTCCCAGGTCTCGCACGACCTCGGCAAGGACAACGTGCACATCGGCCCGTCCGACTATGTCGCCTGGCTGGACGACCGCAAGTGGGCGTACGTCCGGCTCGAGGGCCGCGCGTTCGGCGACGTGCCGCTCAACCTGGAGTACAAGCTGGAGGTCTGGGACTCGCCGAACAGCGCCGGCGTGGTCATCGACGCCATCCGCTGCGCGAAGATCGCCCTGGACCGCGGCCTTGGCGGCCCGATCCTGTCGGCGTCCGCCTACTTCATGAAGTCGCCGCCGGAGCAGTACCGCGACTCGGTCGCCCGGGAGATGGTGGAGGCCTTCATCCGCGGCGAGGAGTGAGTCGGCTCCAGCGCCGAACCCCGGTCTGCTCCCACGCGCCGGGCACCGACTTCGGGTGCCCGGCGCGTGGGCGTTTCGGGCTACCGCGGGCTCTCGCGCGGCCGGGCCGGCCAGGGCGCCTGCGATGGATCCTGGTCGACGCGTCGGCTGGGCGTCGGTCCGCGCGGCCGAGGACCGTGGTCGGCGAGCACCACGCCGTCCACCCGGCCGTCGCGTCGGTCCGCGCGGCCGAGGACCGTGGGGTGCGCTAGCTGGACGCCCAGCCGGAGCGCCGGGCCGAGGTGGCCGGAGGGCTCACGGCCGGCGCGCCGTACGCCGGCAGGTCGGCGGCGTCCCCGGCGCCCACAGCCCGGTGCGCGCCAGCACCGCGGTTCCCGTCGGCATCCCGCTCCCCGTCGGCATCCCGCTCCCCGTCGGCATCCGCGGAGCTGGCGGCGGCGGTCGGCGCGGGGCCGTGCGCGCCGACCGCGCGGACGGTCATGTCCTGCAGGTGGCGGCGGGCGGCGCGGTAGTAGAGGACACCGGCGAGCACGTAGCCGATCCCGGCGAGCACGACCGTCAACGGGGAGTGGCCGTCCAGCGGCACCACGGCGGCGCCGAGCGCGGCCGCCGCCACGAACGACACGTTGAACAGCAGGTCGTAGAGGGAGAAGGCGCGGCCGCGGTAGGCGTCGGGAACGCCCTCCTGCACGACCACGTCGACGCAGATCTTGCTGGCCTGCGCGGTGAAGCCGAGCACGAGGCCGGCGACGACGCACAGCACCGAGGAGAACGGCAGCCCGAGCGCGATCTCGATGACCCCGCCGACCACCAGCACCAGCGCGATCCAGGTCGCCTTCGGCAGCCGGGCGGTCACCCGCGGGGTGACGAACGCCGCCGAGACCGTGCCGACGCCGCTGGCGAACACCACAGCAGCGAGCCCGCCCAGCCCGTGCAGCGCGCTGTCGGCGGCCGTGAAGTAGTTGCGGAACAGCAGGATCGTCATCACCAGGACCAGCCCGTAGGCGGCCCGGGACGCGGTGAGCGCGCCCATGGCCCGGCGCACCGGGCCGGTCCGCCACATCAGGGTGGCCCCGGCGGCCAGGTCGGTGGCCACCTGGCGCAGCTGCGCCCCGGCCCCGGCCCAGCCGATGATCTTCTCCGGGCCGAACCGGTGCCGCCCGGCGCGCGCCGCCGTCGCCGCAGCGCCCAGGTATGACAGCCCAGCCAGGCCGGCGACCAGCGCGACCGACGCGTCCTCGCCGCCGGTCAGGCCGCGCACCGCGCTGCCGACGCCCGCCCCGAGCAGGGTGACCACCGTGCCCGAGGTGACCGACAGCGCGTTCGCGCTGACCAGCCGGTCCACGTCGACGACCACCGGCAGCCCGGCGGACAGCGCGGCGAGCACGAACCGGTTGACGCTGACGACGGCGAGCGCGGTCACGTAGAAGTCGACCCCGGTCCGCCCAGCGGCGACGATCACCACCAGGATGGCCAGCAGCGCCGCCCGCACCAGCGAGCACGTCACCAGCACCCGCTGCCGCGACACCCGGTCCAGCACGATCCCGGCGAACGGGCCGATGACGCTGAACGGCAGGACGACGACCGCCAGCGAGGCGGCGAGCGCCCCGGGGGAGGTGGCCCGCTCCGGGGAGAACAGCACGTAGCTGACCAGGCTGGCCTGGAAGACCCCGTCAGAGGCCTGGGAGGTCAACCGGGACGCGTAGAGCGCGCGGAACCCGGACAGTGCGAGTAGCGCGCGGAGATTGCCCACCCAAGCCACAGCCAGAGCCTAGGGGGTGCCTCGTCGGCGCCCGCGGGATCGTGGCGCCCGGATCCGGGTGAGATGCGACTTCTCCCGACACGCGCCCGATCCGCCCCCGTTTGGCGAGCGTCAGCGACGCACCGATGGCGACGAACCGGGCGGCGACGGGCAGCCACGCCCGGCGGCGGGCAACACCGACCGACCATCCGCCGCCCATCTGCCACCCATCCGGAGACCACACCCATGCCACACCGTGGCGCCCATCCGGCCGAGCGCCGCCGGTGACCGGGTGTGCTGCCAGCGATGGGCGCATCGTCGCCCGCCGGTCACACCTGACGACGAAGCGCCGGGCGATGATTCCGCAGTCGTCACAGTTGGTACCCAGTTGATCGGCATGTCCTCACTAGGCGTTATGTTCGGGCCTCTAGCACCCGGTCGCTCCGGAGGTCCGGCCGATGGCCGATGCCCGTCACCGTTCGCGTCATCGCTCCGTCCAGCGCCGTTCCCTGACCCCGACCCAGGTCCTCATCCCCCTCGTCGTCGTTCTGCTGCTCGCCGGTGGCGGTTTCCTCGCCAACAGCCTGTTCTTCGCCGACGACGGCGACGAGGGCGACTGCCCGGACGCGCTCGTGCTCACGGTCCGTACCGGGCCAACGCTGACCGCGCCGCTGAGCCAGATCGCCGCGGCGTACAACGACCAGCGCCGGATCGCCATGGGCCGTTGCGTCGTCGCCAAGATCGAGACCGTCGACAGCGGGCAGACCGCTACGGCGATCGCCGCCGGCTGGCCCAGCGACCAGTACGGCGCCGCGCCGGACGTCTGGGTGCCGGAATCGGCCAGCTGGCTGGCGCTGGCGGCGACCGGGGTGGACTCCGGCCGGCTGCTGGGTGACGGCGCGGCCGGCGACGCCGCCGCGGGGCAGGTGATCGCCAGCACGCCGGTGGTGCTGGCGATGCCCCGGGTGATGGCCGAGGCCCTCGGCTGGCCCGACCGCCAGCTCAGCTGGGCTGACCTGCGGGCGAACGAGAACTCGTCGACGTTCTGGAGCGACCGGGGCCACCCGGAGTGGGGCGAGTTCAAGATCGGTTTCGCCAACCCGCAGACCTCGTCGTCCGGGCTCGCCGCCGTCGTCAACGTGGTCGCCAGTTCCGTCGGGACGCCAGCCTCCCAGCTGTCTCCACAGAACTTCTCCGGCGATCTGACCACGAAGGGCGCGATCCTGACCTTCGAGCGCGGCGCGGACCTGATCGCCGACTCCGACACCGACCTGGTCGCGTCGTACGTGTCGTGGGGCGAGGACGCCCCGGCCAGGATGTCCGCGCTGGTGCTGCCGGAGGCGATGGTCTACCTGGCCAACACCGGCACCCGCCCGGCCGGCGAGGACGGCGGCGAGGCCGGTGACGACGCCAGCGCGGGGACGCCGCCGGCCGCGGTGCCGCTGGCGGCCTCCTACCCGACCGACGGCCTGGTCGTCGACGAGGCCCGGTACGTGCCCCTGGGGCTGCCGCCGGACAGCGAGCGGGCCGCCGCGGCCGCCGACCTCCTCGCCGAGCTGACGGGGCCGGCCGGCCAGGCGGTGCTGGCCGACTTCGGCTTCCGCTCGCCCGGCCGGGACAACCCGAAGCTCGACCACGCGGCCGGGCTCGTCCCGACGCTGCGCAGCGAGCCGGGCGGCCAGCCGAACGGGCTCGTGGTGGACGCGGTGCGGCGCACGTTCCTCGGCATCCACCAGCGCGGGAACACGCTCGTCGTGATCGACACGTCCGGGTCGATGGACCTGCCGGTGCCCGACAGCGGCGGCAGGACCCGGCTGCAGATCGCGATCGACGCGGCCAGTACCGCGATCCCGCTGTTCGCCTCGGAGAGCAACGTCGGCCTGTGGCAGCTGTCCACCGGGCGCGACGGGACCACCGACTACCGCGAGCTGGTCCCGCTCGGCCGCCTCGACGAGCCGATCGGCTCGGTGTCGCGGCGGCAGGCACTGCTGGACGCGGTAGCGGACCTGACGGCCGCCGGGGGCACCGGCCTCTACGACACCACGCTGGCCGCGTTCCGGGAGGTGTCGGACAGGTACCTGGAGGACCAGCCGAACCAGGTCGTCATCATCACCGACGGGGAGAACGACGACCCGACCAGCATCACGCTGCCGGAGCTGGTGGAGACGCTGAAGGCCGAGTACGACCCACAGCGGCCGGTCCAGATCATCACGATCGGCTACGGCACGGACGTCGACCCGGACGCGCTGCGCCAGATCTCCGAGGCGACCGGGGCGAGGTCGTACCCGGCCCAGGACCCGAACACGATCTTCCAGGTCATGCTCAGCGCGCTGACCGAGCGGTAGCCCGCGCCGGGGGGCGCCGCCAGCACCCGCGGGTGACGCCGCCCGGGACGGCGGGTCAGCCGGCGGCGGCGCCCGCGTCGGCCCGCGGGCCAGCGCCGCTCGCGCTGGCGTCGCCCTCGCCCGACTCGCCCGGGATCGGCAGGCCGCGCTCGCGGGCCCAGCGCAGCAGCTCTGCCACGGCGGCCTCGCGGCCGACCAGGCCGACGTCGAACCGGTACTCCAGCATGTGCGCCCGGGCCTCGCCGACCAGCCGGGACGGCCTGAGGCCGAGGATCTCCATGATGTCGTCGCCGGAGAGCTCGGGGCGGATCGCCGCCAGCTCCTCCTGGGCGGCGAGCGCGGCGATCCGCTCCTCCAGCGAGTCGTAGGAGCGGGCCAGTGCCGCCGCCTTGCGCCTGTTCCGGGTGGTGCAGTCGGAGCGGACCAGCCTGTGCAGCCGGCTCAGCTGGTCGCCGGCGTCGTGCACGTACCGGCGGACGGCGGAGTCCGTCCACCCGCCGGTGCCGTAGCCGTGGAAGCGCAGGTGCAGGAACACCAGCTTGCTGACGGCGTCGACGACGTCCTTGGGGAAGCGCAGCGCGGACAGCCGGCGGCGGGTCATGTCCCGGCCGATCACCTCGTGGTGGTGGAAGGACACCCCGCCGCCCGGCGCGTGCCGGCGGGTGCGCGGCTTGCCGATGTCGTGCAGCAGCGCGGCCCAGCGCAGGATCTCGTCCGGGCCGTCGTCCTCCAGCTCGATCGCCTGGCGCAGCACGGTCAGGGTGTGCGCGTAGACGTCCTTGTGCTGGTGGTGCTCGTCGATCTCCATCCGCAGCGCCGGCAGCTCGGGCAGCACCACGTCGGCCGCGCCGACGTCGACCAGCCGGCGCAGGCCGCGCACCGGGTCCGCGGCCACGATCAGCTTGCGCAGCTCGTCCCGGATCCGCTCGGGGGCGACGATCCGCAGCCGGTCCGCCCGCTCGGTCATCGCCGCGACCAGCTCGTCGGTCGGGGTGAGCCCGAGCGCCGCCTCGAACCGGATCGCCCGCAGGATCCGCAGCGGGTCGTCGTCCAGCGACGCGGCCGGCGGGCCGGGGGTGCGCAGCACGCCGCGGGCCAGGTCGGCCATGCCGCCGAACAGGTCGACGAACCTGTGGTCCGGCACCGACACCGCCATCGCGTTGACGGTGAAGTCGCGGCGGACCAGGTCCCCCTCGAGCGTGTCTCCGTAGGAGACGGTCGGGTTGCGCGAGCCCGGGTCGTAGGACTCGGCGCGGTAGGTGGTCACCTCCAGGCGGGTGCCCCTGCGGGCGAGGCCGACCGTGCCGAACGCGATACCCGCCTCCCAGGTCGCCTCGGCCCAGCCCCTGGTGATCTCCAGCACCCGCTCCGGGCGGGCGTCGGTGGTGAAGTCGAGGTCGGTGGGCTGCTTCCCGTCGGCCGCGAGCCGGCCGAGCAGCGCGTCCCGCACCGACCCGCCGACGAGGTGCAGCTCGTGCCCGTGCGCGGCGAAGACCCGGCCCAGCTCGTCGGCGAGCGGCGGCACCTTCAGCAGGTCGGCGACCACGCGCTCGGCCGAGTCACGTGGGTTGTCGAGGCTGATCACAGACACCACCACAGGGTACGGCGATCCCGACCGCGCACGGCCGGGGTCGCCCACCCCGGGCGGCTCGCCCCAGGGTGTGACGTGGGCGAGCCAGGTCCGGACAAGGCGGACAGCGGCCGGGGACGGATGGGCGCTGGCTCGTACGATCGTTTCATGTCGCCGCCGTCGTCCGCCCACGGTCGCCGGAGGCTGCGCCGGGTCGAGGAGACATCGGCCGGCGGGCTGGTCCTCGACAACCGCTCGGACCAGGCCAACGCTGCGCTGATCGCCCGGCGGGACCGGCGCGGCCGGCTGCTGTGGTCGCTGCCCAAGGGCCATGTCGAGGGCGGCGAGACGGCAGAGGAGGCGGCGATCCGCGAGGTCGCCGAGGAGACCGGGGTGACCGGCGCGATCGTGGCCCCGCTGGGCACGATCGACTTCTGGTTCGTCACCGGCCGGTCGCGCATCCACAAGACGGTGCACCACTTCCTGTTGCTGCGCACTGCCGGCGAGCTGTCGGACGCGGACGTCGAGGTGAGCGCCGTCGCCTGGGTGCCGCTCGACCAGGTGGCCGGCCGGCTGGCCTACGCGGACGAACGGCGGCTGGTGGACGAGGTGCCAGCCCTGCTGGCGGCCACCGCGTGACGCGCTCGACCGCGCGGCGGCTGGCCGCGGCGAGCCTGGCCGTGGCGGCCGCCCTGGTGGGCCTGCCGGCCGGGGCCAGTGCCGCCGCGGCGGCCACGTCCGGGATGTCCGGGCTGCCCACGATGCCGGCGTTCCCCTCGCCGACGCTGCCCGAGCCCCCGGACATCCAGCTTCCCGGAAGGACTTCGTCCACAGCATCCACAGGGTTGTCCACAGGTTCATCCACAGACCGGGGCGCCGGATCCGGCTCACCGACGACCACGACGGTCACGCCGGCCGCCAGCACCGGCGCCCGGGTGTACCTGGACCTGCTGACCCCGATCGCCTCACCCACGGTCAGCCCGGTGATCCGCGGGCGCGTCACGCTGCCGGCCGGGATGACCGTCACCGACCTGCGGGTGCGGATCTCCATCGACCGGGCGGTGACCAGGCGGGCCGACCTCGACCGGCTGCGCGCCAACCCGGACTCGGTCCGCTATTCCGCCTCCGAACTCGCCACCCTGCCAGTCACCTCGCCAGACGGGGAGTTCGTCTTCAGCGAGCCGCTGGACATCACCCGGCCGCCCACGTCGGCCGTGTCCGTCTACCCGCTGAAGATCAGCGCGGAGGGCTCGGTGAACGGGCGCCGGACCGAGCTCGCGGCGACGCACAGCTTCCTGGTCTGGGCGCCGTCCGCGGCCCAGGGGACCGCCGGCACGACCGCGAGCGGCGTCGCGCCGACCGGGGTGACGGTCGTGCTGCCGCTGGCCGACCGGCCACGGCTGCGCTCCGACGGGCTGCTCACCGACAATGAGCTGGCCGGGCTGATCGCCCCGGGTGGGCGGCTGTACGAGCTGCTGGCCGCGGTGGTCCAGGCTGGCGAGCAGCCGTCGCCGATCGCGCTCGCCGTCGACCCGACGCTGCTGCAGGCGCTGGAGGTGATGGCGTCCGGCCCGTACGAGTACGCGACCCCGTCCGGCCCACAGCGCGCGGAGGCCAGCACCCAGGCCGCGGACTTCCTCGACGCGCTGCGCGACTTCGCCCAGACCCCGGGCAACACGGTGTTCGCCCTGCCCTGGGGCGACGCCGACATCACCGCGATCGTCCGGGCCAACCGGCTCGACGTGGCCCACTACGCGGTAAACACCGGTCGGGAGGTCGTCGCCGGGCTGCTGGACGACGGCGACACAGGGGACGACCTTCTGGTCGCCTACCCGGCGGACGGGCTGGCCGACGCCGGTGCGCTGGCGTTCCTGGCCGACGAGAACATCGGCATGTCCACCGTGATCATCGACGACCGGCTGCTGCCGAAGTCCGGGGGCGCCGGCGCCGCCACGCCGACCGCGCTCGCCATGGAGCAGACGTCGTCCGGGAACGCGGTGCGCCTGCTCGCGGCCGACTCGACGCTGCGGGACATCGTGGTCACGCCGACCAGCGGCGCGGGCGCCGGCAGCGGCGGGCCGAGCGCGGCGCAGTCGCTCGGCGACGTGTTCGCCGAGCTGGCCATGATCACCAACGAGCGGCCGGCGCAGCAGCGCTCGGTGGTGCTGGCGCTGCCGCGGGACTGGGACCCGGAGCCGGAGTGGGCCCGGCTGCTCCTGCGCTGGCTGACCGCCCCGGCCGATGCTGGCTACCAGCCGTTCTTCCAGCCGGCCACGCTGTCGTCCGCGCTCGCCGGCCAGCCGGCGGGCAGTGCCCGTGGGCCGTTCAACTACCCCGAGTGGGCGCTCGAAGCCGAGATCCCGACCTCCTACGTCGACGCGGTCCAGGAGCTGCGGGACGAGGCGCTGGCGCTGCACTCGGTGCTGTGCCCGCTGCCGGCCGGCCAGCAGCCGGGCGGCGCGCAGGTCGGGCCGGCACCGCCGTCGGCCACCTGCCCGAACGGCCAGCACCCGCTGGCGAAGTCGATGTCCGACGTGCTGCTGAGCGCCATGTCGGTCGCCTTCCGGACCAACCGCCCTGGGGCGGTGACGCTCAGCCAGGAAGTCGACGGCGCGATGACCGAGCTGCGCGACGGCATCCAGGTGGTGGCGTCGCCGAAGGTCACGCTGACCAGCAGGACCGGCCGGGTGCCGTTGACCATCCAGAACAACAACGACTACCCGGTCACGGTCACCCTTTCGCTGTCGTCGAACGACCGGACCCGGCTGCGCAGCCCCACCCGGGTGACCCGCCCGGTCGCGGCGCACGGCGTCGACCAGGTGGAGGTGGAGGTCTCCACCGACGCCGCCGGCACGTTCCCGCTCTACGTCGAGCTGTACACGCCGGACGGCGAGCGGCTGTCCAGCCGGCCGACCCGCATCCTGGTGCGCTCCACCGCCTACGGCACGATCGCCACGATCATCACGATCGGCGCGATCGGCCTGCTGGTGTTCGCCGTCGCGCTGCGCTGGATCCGCCGCATCCGCGGCGGCGGGAAGCCGACCGAGCAGACCGAGCAGACCGAGCAGACCGGCGTCGAACCAGCCGGTGCCGAACCGGCTGGCACCGGGGTGGCGGCGGCCGGTCTGACCGGGGTCGAGCCGGCCGGCGCTGGACAGAGCACGGCCACCGGGCACGCCCCGCCGGCGCCCGCCGGTGCCACGCCCGCTGACCAGGCCGGCGTGAGCCTGGCCACCGTCGCGCAGCCGCCCCAGTCCGGGCAGGCGGCCGGCAACGAGCCGGAATCCGTCCCCGACACCGCGACGACGCCCTTGCGGCGAATCCAGGCCAGCGCATCAGGGGCGCAACGGAGCAAGGCAGAACCCGCCTACGCTGGCTGGGTGCCCGCCACCCCCACGTCCGCGCCAACCGAGACCGCTCCGACGACAACCGCGCCCTCAGCCGACACGCACTCCCTGCGGCGGCGGAGCACGCCATGAGCCCGGCCGACGGTTCCGATGGTCGTAACCGACCGCGGCACCGCCGGGGAACGGGCCCGATCCGCCGGGACAGTCTCGGTGAGCCCGAGCGACGCCGCCCCACCAGCGGGGACGACCACGCGGGCGGCTACCCCGACTGGCCGGACGGCGGCGCCTACGACGCCCCGTATGACGATCCGGGCGCGACCCGTCGGCAGCCCCGTGCCGGGTACCCGGGCGACGCCCACCCCGGCCACGGCGGCCGCCACGACAGCCCGGCGTACGGCCAGCCCTACCGCGACGACCTGAGCCACGAGCGCCACGACCGCGACCACGAAGGCGACGCCCGCCGCTACCCCGGAGGAACCCGCCGCGGTGGGCCGGACGGCCACCAGGACCGCCGCTGGCCCACCGGCGACCCGCTGTACCGCCATCCGGACCCGTACGACCCGTACGTGCCCCACGACCGCCAGGACCCG
Organism: Frankia sp.; assembly: GCA_019689615.1. Lineage (GTDB taxonomy): Bacteria > Actinomycetota > Actinomycetes > Frankiales > Frankiaceae > Pseudofrankia. The sequence goes on from JADGHD010000016.1 coordinate 20,345, forward strand.
TACGAGCGGGAGGACGACCCGTACGGCCACCCGGGGCGCCGGGAGCCGTCGGCGCGTCGCGACGCCCGCGACGGGGGCGTCACCCGCCGGCTGCCGACACCGCCCCTGTCACTTATACACATAACCCAGCCCACGAGACCGACCTACCTA